>JALYUI010000781.1 GCA_030853845.1 Bacteroidota bacterium
GGGTGAGCACCGGCATAATGGGGTATTCGAGGGTGAGGACGTTGGTGGTATCGGCCATAAACGGGCGAGGAAAAGTAGGTGAATATCGGAGTAACCGGAGCCGTGGCCCGAAGTTTTTTGCTACCCCGAAGGTATTGTCCGGCGGCCCGATTCGAAAAAAAAGCGGGCTGGCGTGGCTGGCAAAGGCCAGATTGGCTTACCTTTCGCCACGTTCCCAAACCTGTTTTTTCGCCCTTCTCTCCCTGCTTCCGCCTATGAGTTCCCTGCCCCACGCTTCCGATGCCCTGTTTCCCGATGCCCTGCTGGTTGAAGTAGCCTGGGAAGTCTGCAACCAGGTGGGCGGCATTTATACGGTTATTCGCTCGAAGGTGCCGGCCACCATGCCCGCCTGGGGCAACCGCTACTGCCTGCTCGGCCCCTACTTCCCCAACATGGCCCAGGGCGAGTTTGAGCCCTACGACGACCTGGCCATCCATACCGCCGCCGACCCGTTTGGCGCGGCTGTGCGCACTATGCGCGCCCAGGGCTACGACGTGCAGATTGGCACCTGGCTGGTAACCGGCCGGCCCCGCACGGTGCTCATCAACCCGTTTCAGGCCTACGACCGCCTGGGCCAGCTCAAAGGTGACCTCTGGCGCGACCACCAGATTCCGGCCCCCGACAACGACGACTTGCTGCACCAGGTTATCGCCTTCGGGCACCTGAGCACCATTTTCTTTCAGCACGTAGCCGCCCAGAATACCGGCGGCCAACACCTGCTGGGCCATTTCCACGAGTGGATGACCGGGGTGGCCATTCCGGAGCTGCGCCGCCAGCAGGTGCCGGTGCAGCTGGTATTCACCACCCACGCCACGCTGCTGGGCCGCTACCTGGCCATGAACGATGCCGACTTCTACGACCACCTGATGTGGGTGAATTGGGAAGCCGAAGCCAAAAAATTCAACATCGAGCCGGCCGTGCGCATGGAGCGCGCCGCCGCCCACGGCAGCCACGTTTTCACCACTGTGAGCGAGCTGACCGTGCGCGAGTGCATCTACCTGCTCGACCGGATTCCGGACGCGGTGCTGCCCAACGGCCTCAACATCGAGCGGTTCGTGGCTCTGCACGAGTTCCAGAACCTGCACCAGCAGTACAAGGCCAAAATTCACGAATTCGTGATGGCCCACTTCTTCCAGTCCTACGCCTTCGACCTCGATAAAACCCTGTACTTCTTCACCTCGGGCCGCTACGAGTACCACAACAAGGGCTTCGACCTGACCCTGGAAGCCCTGGCCCGTCTCAACTACCGCCTACAGCAGAGCGGGCTGGAAGGCCAGGTAGTGATGTTTTTCATCACCAAGCGCCCCTACACCAGCATCAACCCGCAGGTGCTCGAGCGCCGCGCCATGCTGAACGAGGTGCAGGAAACCTGCCGCGCCATCGAGCGGCAGGTGGGTGAGCGCCTGTTCTACGCCGCCGCCGCCAGCCAGGACCACAAGCTGCCCGAGCTCAGCAACATGGTGGATGACTACTGGCGCCTGCGCTACCGCCGCCAGCTGCAAAGCTGGAAAACCAACGCTCTGCCCCCGGTCATCACCCACAACCTGGTGAACGATGCCGACGACGAAATCCTGGGCTTCCTGCGCCGCTCCGAGCTGCTCAACCACCGCCACGACCGGGTGAAAATGGTGTACCACCCCGATTTCGTGTCGCCCGCCTCGCCGCTGCTGGGCATGGAGTACGGCCAGTTTGTGCGCGGCTGCCACATGGGCGTGTTTCCGAGCTACTACGAGCCCTGGGGCTACACCCCGCTCGAATGCGTGGCCCGCGGCGTGCCCGCCATCACCTCCGACCTGTCGGGCTTTGGCGACTACGCCCTGCAAAATGTGCCCGACCCCGAAAGCAAGGGCATTTATGTGGTGCACCGCCAGGAAAAATCCTTCGACGAGTCGGCCGACGAGCTATGCGACATGCTCTGGCATTTCGTGCAGCTCAGCCGCAAGGAGCGCATCGTGCAGCGCAACGCCGTGGAAAGCTCGGCCGACATCTTCGACTGGAAAAACCTGCGCGTGCACTACGACCGGGCTTACGGCCTGGCGCTGGAGCGGCAGTAAGAACTGATAATGGGAGCGCCGTTATTTTTCAGGTTATGCTACTAACATTAACGGACAAGCTCGAAATATTCATTCGAGTAGCGCATTCCTGGGTTGGATTGCTATTTGGATTTGGGGGGCTGTTTTTGATGGCTGTTTTTCTACCCAATACGGACCTCTACAGCTACCGTTTTCAGCAGACGGAGCTATTGCTTACAGATGGATACGTTATTGGTATTGAGGAAACGAATTGCTTGGATAATGAAACGCCCATCAATGCCATCTATTACCGCTACAGGGCAGGAAGCAAAGTTCTTGTTGGAAATTCATTTTCAAGCTCTTTGCTTGTAAAACCAAATGATAAAGTACAGGTCGAGTATGTAGCTCAACACCCTTTTTATTCCCGTATTAAAGGCACTATTAACGCGCCCTATCCGCTATGGGTGCTACTGCTCCTGAGCTCATCGGTTATAATAGGCATATCGTTGGTTTATAAAGGCATTTTGCAAACTAAAAATCTAGTTGCCATCATTTCTGACGCATTTGTAACAATGGGAAATAAAAGGAGTATGCGCAGCTATAAGAATGATGATTCGACCATTTATGAATGGCAGTACAGCTATCAATACAATGGCCATGCCTACACTCACACTTTTGAATCAAACACCAAGTCAGGATTCGACGCTGAAGAGAGGATGCTTGTTCAGCGCAATGCACCCAATAATGCCGTTCTAGTCAGTAGTCTACCACGCTTTGTGAGCGAAAAGCTAGGTATTGGGAGCGTGTAGAATCCATGCAGTTGATTAAAAGTGGCAGTAAATCATGCGCATTAAAAAAAAATTGCTTGGCCTTCTAGTAAGTGCTGCGCTCGCCACCGCTGCCCTCGCCCACGAGTTCTGGCTTGAAGCCCCGCGCTTCCGTCTGCAACCGGGCGACACGGCGAACGTGCATACCTTCATTGGGGCCGATTTCAAAGGGGAGCCCTGGACCACCAAAGCGGTTAAAGTGCACCGGCTCGTACGTTTCGGCCCGGCTCCGGCCGATACTACCAACCTCACGCCCGCCCCGGGCTTTGCCGACACCGACACCTTCCGCACGGCTTTCACTTTTGCCCGGCCCGGTACCCACCTGGTATTGCTGCAAAGCACCAGCTCGTTTATCGAGTTGCCAGCCGCGCAGTTCAACGCCTACCTGCGCGAGGAGGGCCTCGACTTCGCCGCCAAGCTGCGCCAGGAAAACGAGGAAACCACCAAGCCCGGCCGCGAGGCGTACAGCCGCTGCGCCAAAACCCTCATTCAGGTAGGCGAGCCGGCCCTGGTGCCGCTGGCCGCCGACAGTGCCTGCCGCCGCGCCTACGGCCTGCCCCTGGAGCTGGTGCCCGAGCAAAACCCCTACCGCCTGGCCGCCGACAAGGCCCTGACCGTGCGCGTGCTGCGCCTGGGCAAGCCCGCGTTTGGCGTGGCCGTGCAGGTGTGGCAGCGCCAACCTGGGGGGCTGCCTACCACGCATTACGCCACCCGCGCCAACCAAAGCGGGCGCATTCTGTTACGGTTAAGTGGCCCCGGCCCCTACCTGCTCAGCACGGTGGATATGCGCCCGGCCCCGGCCCGCCTGCGCACCCGCGCCGACTGGCAATCGACCTGGGCCTCGCTAACGTTTGCGGGGCCGCCGGCCGCGTTGCGGCTTCCGGTGAAACATTAGCCCGCTTCACCTAAAATTTTGGTTTTTCTCTTTACCTTCGCCGTTCCCTTACTCCTCTTGCCTACGCTGTATGAAGTACACGATTGATAAAAAAGATAGCTACACCATCATTACGATTGAGGAAAAGAAGCTCGACACCACCGTCGCGCCCGACCTGAAATCGGAGTTCGTGAAGCTGAACGCCGAAGGCATCAACAACCTGATTCTGGACCTGACCAACGTGAAATACACGGATTCGTCGGGTCTCAGCTCTATTCTCATCGCCAACCGGCTGTGTAACTCCACCGGTGGTTTGCTGGTCCTCACCGGCCTGCAGGACCACGTGCTCAAGCTCATCACCATCAGCAAGCTCGAATCGGTGCTGCACATTCTGCCCACCGTTGAGGAAGGCATCGACCGCGTGTTTCTGCACGCCATCGAGCGCGACCTGACCGATAAGGAATAGCTTTTAGCGGCTTCCTAGATGCGGAACTTGGCTGTTAGCTGTTAGCCTTCCTTGGGAGTGCGGCAGCTGACAGCCAATTTCTATTTCGGGCCGGCGGCCCCGTCGCCATTATTTTCCACTCTCAAAAGCTAACGGCTAACCGCCAATAGCTAAAAGCCAGCCCTTGACGTTCGAGCTGAAGATTCTCGGGTCGGCCTCGGCCACGCCCACCGTGGGCCGCCACCCCACGGCACAGGTGCTCACCGTGGGCCCCTACCACTACCTCATCGACTGCGGCGAGGGCACGCAGTGGCAGATGTTGGAGCACCGCGTGCGCCCCCACCACCTGCGCGCCATCTTTATTTCGCACCTGCACGGAGACCATTTCTTCGGGCTCTTTGGCCTGCTGGGCACCATGCACCTGCAAGGGCGCACGCTGCCGCTGTGTCTCATCGGCCCGCCCGGTCTCGACGAGGTGCTCGTGACCCAAGCGCGGGTGTCGGGTTTGCAGCTGAATTTCCAGGTCGAGTTTACCGCCGTCGATACCGAGGTGCACGCCGTGGTGTATGAAGACGAGGTGATGAGCGTGCGCACGCTGCCCATGCGCCACCGCATTCCGTGCGCCGGCTACCTGTTCGAGGAAAAGCCCCGCCGCGCCAACCTGCTCAAGGACAAGCTGCCGGCTGGCCTCACGCCTACCGAGCTGGCCCGCCTGGCCCAGGGCGACGACCTGCCGCCCACCACCGACCATGCCGGCCTGCGCCACGCCGACGTGGCCGGCCCAACTCCTACCCCGCGCCGCTACGCCTTCTTTTCCGATACGCTCTACACGCCCGAGCTGGCCCCGCTCATTGCCGGGGCCGACCTGCTTTACCACGAGGCCACTTTCCTGGAGGAAATGCGGGAGCGCGCCGCCCAGACCCACCACAGTACCGCCCGCCAGGCGGCGCTGCTGGCCCAGGCCGCCGGCGTGAAACAGCTGCTGCTCGGCCACTTCTCCAGCCGCTACAAGAGCCTGGAGCCCCTGCTGACCCAGGCCCAGGAGGTTTTCCCGGATACTGCCCTGGCAACGGAGGGGCTAACGGTGAATGTGTAGCGCGTGGCGTGTAGCCGTAGCCCGCAGCCTTTGCTGCGGAATATGAGCGCAGTACGCATAGGCTGCGCCAAATAGAACTTACCCGCGCTGCTCGTGCCACGCAGCAATGGCTGCGGGCTACGGCGCAACTTTTAACTTATGCTCACTTCCTACGCCCATAAAAAACAACAGCTGTACCTGGTGCTCAGCGGGATTTTTCTGGTGAATGCGCTGCTGGCCGAAATCATCGGCGTCAAGATTTTTTCGGCCGACAAGCTGATGGGCCTGCCCGGCAGCCTCACGGCGGGCGTGCTTATCTGGCCGGTGGTGTTCGTGACCACCGACATCATCAACGAGTATTTTGGCAAGGCCGGCGTGCTGCGCATCAGCTACCTCACGGTAGTGCTCATCCTGTTTGCCTTCGGCGTAATTTACCTGACGACCAAGCTACCCCCCGCCGATTTTTGGCTCGACGTGAACAAAACCGATAACCTGGGCCGGCCCTTCAACATCGATTTTGCTTACCAGAGCATTTTCCGGCAGGGACTGGGCATCATCACGGGGTCCATCGTAGCCTTTGCGGTGGGGCAGGTGCTCGATGCCACCATTTTTGAAGCCATTCGCCGGGCCACCGGCGGGCGCTACATCTGGCTGCGCGCCACCGGCTCCACGCTGATATCGCAGCTCGTCGATTCTTTTGTGGTGCTCTACGTGGCTTTTTACGTGTTCGGCAATTGGAGCATGGACCAGGTGCTGAGCGTGGCCAACACCAACTACTGGTACAAGTTCGCGGCCGCCATCCTGCTCACGCCGGTGCTCTACCTGGCTCATTATCTGATTGACCGCTACCTGGGGCCGGAAGAAACGGCCGAGCTACAGGAAGAAGCGGCCGTTAATACGTCGGTTTAATCCATTCTCGCTTCATTCTCAAACCCTTTTTACTTCCCGAAATGCGTTTTCTGCTTTTGCTGCTTGCTATAGTGTCGCCCCTGCTGGGCCGGGCCCAGGCCGAGTTTATTTCGGGCTCCTACGAGCTGGCTAATGGGACGAAGGGCAAAGGGCTGCTGAGCTACGAAACCGGTCCCAAAGCCCGGTTGCTGGTGAAGGACCCCAAAGCCGACCCCACCAGTAAAGCCGGCCAGAAAGCCCAGGAGTTCGCGGCCGGCAAGGTGCGCGCCTTCACAATTCTTGGCGACCAGTATGTTGCCCTCCACAGCATCACGCTCGATTCGGGCAAGCCGGGAGCCGCCGTGACGCGCAAAAACGACTTCGGCAAGCTCGTCATCGACGGCCGGCTGGAGCTGATTGAGTACGACGGCGCGCCGGCCCCGGCTGGCACGGCCAAGGCCGCTTCCACTGCCGCCCCGGCCAAAGTGTACCTGCTGCGCCGCCAGGGCGAAGACGAAGCTTTTTCGATTCCAGTGGCGGGCAAGAAATACCGCGAAATGCTCACGGGCTTTCTCGATGGCCGGCCCGACCTGATGAAGAAAATCAGCTTTAAGCCCATGCCCGACGAAGACCTGCGCGAGTTAGTTAAAGCCTACAATTCCGGCAGCACCGAGCAGTAGACCCGCCGGAAAACCAGTCGTTGTCCCAATGGCTCAACCTCAGTCCGTTCTACTTCCTGATTCACTCCAATGAAATACGCCTTCTACGCGTTGCTTCTGCTACTGCCTTATCTGGCCGCCGCCCAGGCCGAGCCGGGCACCTACATTCTGGTCGATAACCGGCAGGTGGTGTACCACGGCAAGCTGAAGATTGTGAATGGCGAGCTCCGGACCAGAGACGAAAGCGGCAAGCGGCAGGTATGGAAGCCCGATGAAGTGTACTGGGCGCGGGTGGGCACACAGTCCTACCTGCCGGCGAAAGATTTTCAGATACCCAACGTCCTGAGTTTCCGGCAAATTGCCTACGGCCTGGCGGCCGTGCTCGACAGTGGCCGCCTTACGCTGCTCCGCTACGACTATGAGGTCGGCGGGGCTGGCAGTATGGGGGCAAATGGCAGCATGAGCGGCATGGGCGGTAGAACTAACTCCGCCTACCTGCTGCAATTGCCGACCGAAGAAAGCGCCCAGCTCATTCCTATGAATTATTATTCAGGAAAAGGAGCTGATTTCAAGGCCATGCTGGCGCCGTACTTTGCATCGCGACCCGATTTGGTGCAGCTGCTGGAAAAAGGCGAAATTTCGCGCCGCAACCTGGCAGCTTTCGTGCACGCCCTCAACACCAAGCAACCTTTTGTAGCCCCGCGCTACCCTGGCCCACCGGCCGATGTAATTCAAGATTAACCCCTCCCCTATGTCCCGCATTCTTACCGGCATCCAGAGCACCGGCCGGCCCCATTTGGGCAACCTGCTCGGGGCCATTCTGCCCGCCATCGAGCTGTCGAAAAACCCGGCTAACGACTCGCTCTACTTCATCGCCGACCTTCACTCGCTCACGACCGTGCGCGAGCCCGAAGTGCTGCGCGCCAACACCTACGCCGTGGCCGCCGCCTGGCTGGCCTGCGGCTTCGACACCGAGAAGAACCTTTTTTACCGGCAGTCCGACGTGCCGCAGGTGACGGAATTAACCTGGTACCTGAACTGCTTCACGCCCTACCCCATGCTGGCCAACGCGCACAGCTTCAAGGACAAACTAGACCGGCTGTCGGAAGTGAACGCGGGTGTTTTCATTTACCCGGTGCTAATGGCGGCCGACATTCTACTTTACGATGCCGACATCGTGCCCGTGGGTAAGGACCAGGTTCAGCACCTCGAAATTGCCCGCGACATTGCCAAAGCCTTCAACTCGCGCTACGGCGACACGCTAGTGGAGCCGCAGGCCCGCGTCGATGCCGAGCTGATGACCATTCCCGGTACCGACGGCGCCAAGATGAGCAAGAGCTACGGCAATATCATCGACGTATTTGCCCCCGAGAAAGAACTGCTGAAAGCCGTCAAAAGCATTGTTTCGGATAGCACGCTGCTCGAAGCACCTAAGAATCCGGATACCGACGTCACCTTCAAGCTCTACTCGCTGCTGGCCTCGCCAGCCGAAACCGAGGCCCTACGTGCCAATTATCTGGCCGGCGGCTACGGCTACGGCCACGCCAAAAAAGAGCTGTACGAGCTAATTCTACGCCGTTTTGGGCCGGAGCGCGAACGGTTCGACTTCTACATGAGCAACCTGCCCGAGCTGGATGCCGCGCTGGCCATTGGGGCCAGGCGCGCGCAGGAATACGGAGCCGGCGTGCTCGCGAAGGTGCGGGCGAAGGTGGGCTACGGGAATTAATGGTTAATGCTTAACAGTAAGTGGTTAACGATTGAAAATTCATTATTAACCACTAACCGTTAAGCATTAACCATTTAAAACTGCTGCTCGTGCGAGAAGCTGAAACCGACTTTGCTGCCCCGGCTTACCTGCTGATTTTCCAGCTTCTGCTTCACCGATATTTTCTGGATTTCGGGCAGCGGCGGGGCAATCAGGTCGTTGTTGACGGCGGCAATCATCGAGCTTTCCACGAACAGGCGCATGGCGTCGGGGGTGATGGCGTTGTCACTCATGTCGTTATCGGGCAGCTCGAGCTGCTGCACGCCTTCGAGGAAGTAGTGGCTGTTGATGTTGACCAGCAGGCGGCCCACCAGGTAGCCGGGGTCGTTGAGGCGCTGGTACTTGATGCTGTCGGCCATGAAGTTGTAGGCCATGATGTGGCCGAAGAAGCGCCGGCGGAAGTCGGCCTCGACGTATTTGCTGAGCATGGGGCCGTAGTCGTCGGGAAAGGTGACGACGTTGGAATGCATCACGAACACCAGCAAATCGCCCGAAAACCGGATATGAAACTCCATGTCGTTGATGGAGCGGTACTCAATCACCACGCTCGAATCGAGGGGCGTGAGCTTACGGCTGAGCTCCACCACCAGTTCCTGCGACACCAGCCGCAGACAGTCGAAGGCAGCCAGCGTATTGCGGAAAATAGCCTGCTTGGCGGTCGATTTCTGCTTGAGCCCATCAAAAATCTGGTCGAGGCGGTCGGAGGGTGCCTGGGTCGGCGAGCCGGCCTCAGCGGTGGGCCGGTTGTTGGTAGCGGTGGCCCCGGAGTGCGCCAGCGACTCGGCCGCCGGGTTGGCTTTGGTAGCCTTTGCCAGGGCCGGTTTGTCCGGTTTGGTTGATTTGGTGGGCTGGGTGCGGGCCGGCAGCGCAGGCCGGGCGGGCCGTTTGCGCGGCGGTACGGCCAGCGGCAGCTCGGTGGGCACGGGCGGCACATCGGTGCTGAACAGCTCGGGGTCGACGGATTTCTTGGTGGGTTTTTTAGCCATGCGAGAAGAAATTTGCGCCTCCACTGCGGCGGCGGAAGCAAGGTACTGGCTGCCCGGCAAACGAGGCGGGCGGCCCCGTGGCCACGGCCGGGCGGGTCCGGGAGCAGCCGCGCGCCTTATCCGGGGGCAATAGTAGGTACGTCAGCAGCCCCGTTCGCAGTTTCAGCCGCGCCCGCCAAATCTGTCCCAAACCCAGCAGACGCGGCCGTGCCCAGGCCGGGCGGCGCACTCAGGCAGGCCGCCGCCAGCCATTGCGAACTGCGGAAGGCCACCGTGCGCAGCCCTGCGGCTCCGTTGGCGGCCGGTAGCAGCATCTCCCGCGCCGAATCCAGGGCCAGGGCCTCTCCCACCGTGCGCACAGCCCCGGCTGGCACGGCGCGGCGCTCCAGCTCGGCCAGCAGCGCCACGCCGTCTACGGTCGCAATGGTTGCAGCGAGGCGTTCTTCCAGCTCGGCCCGATGGGCAACCCGGGCAGCATTGGTGGCAAAGCGGACATCGGCGGCCCACTCGGGCCGGCCCAGGGCAGCGCAGAGCTGGCGAAACTGGCCATCGGAGCCCACGGCCAGCACCAGCGGCCGGCCGCCGGCAGCGCGGTACAAGGTGCCGTAGGGCACGATGCTGGGGTGGCCCGAGCCCAGCGGCTGCGGGTCGTGGCCCGTCACGAGAAAGGTGGCGGCCTGATTGGCCAGCGCGGCCAGGGCGCTGTCGAGCAGGCTCACCTGCACCAGCGCCCCCTGCCCGGTACGCTCGCGCTGCAATAGCGCGGTGAGCAGACCTTCCTTCAGCTGATGCGCGGCCAGCAGGTCGACCATGGCCACGGGCATTTTCTGGGGCGGCTGGCCGGGGCCGGCCGCGTTGAGGTGCATGAAGCCGGCCTCGGCCTGGAGCACGGCATCGTACCCGGCGCGGGCGGTTTCGGGGCCGTAGCCGGTGATGTGGCCGTAAATCAGGCGCGGGTTTTCCTGGGCTAAGGTGGGGTAGTCGGCGCGCAGCTTTTCGGCGTCGCCGGGCTTGTAGCTGGCCAGCACGATGTCGGCCGTGGCAGCCAGCCGGTGCAGCTCAGCTTGCCCGACGGCGGTGGTCAGGTCGAGCACGAGTGAGCTCTTGCCCCAATTGGAAGCCGAAAAATAGGCTGAAACTGAAGAATCCATCGCAATGAATGAAACGGCAGTTTCGGCGGCAGTTTTCCAGCTGCGGGTAATGTCGCCGGCGGGGCTTTCGATTTTCAGGACTTCGGCCCCGAGCTCGGCAAAAAACTGGCCCACCTGCGGGCCGGCCAGCACCGAGGCCAGCTCCAGCACGCGCAGCTGGGCAAAGGGAAGTAAATCGGATTCAAGGGCCATAAATACAGATAATCAGGCAACTAACGTAAATTTCAAGTTGGCCAACGGGGTGTAGCGACGCGACCCTTCGCGTCTGCTC
>JALYUI010000806.1 GCA_030853845.1 Bacteroidota bacterium
GTAAAGATGCTTCGCTACGCTCTGCATGACGTTCTTTCATCTTAATACCCAACACCCAACACCTACCCAATGCGTCTTCCCTTCCTGGCCCTCTTTCTGCTGCTCACCGGCCGCCTCGTGGCCCAGACCCTGCCGCCCGACCTCGTGCACGCCGGCTACAACTGGGACCCGCAGCGCCACCAGCGGCTGCCCGTTTCGGCGGCCGAGGCCGAGCTGCCGGCCGTGATTCTGCGCGACTTCACCAGCCTGGAGTATTACTACGACAACGCCCGCAAGGACGTGCGCCTGTTCGCCACCGAGCACCGCATCGTGCGCGTGAACTCGTCCGACGGCATCGAGAGCTACAACAAGATTGTGGTGCCGGTGCTGGCCTCGGGCGCGGCCGTCGACATCAAGGCCCGCACCATCAGCCCGCGCGGCGAGGTGCACGAGGTGAAGGCCGCCGACATGAAGGAGCTCAAGGACCAAGAAGGCGGCCGGGGCTTCCGGGTGTTTGCCGTGGATGGCGTGGAGAAGGGCAGCGAGGTGGAATACTTCTACACCCGCGAGCGCAACGTGAACCACTTCGGCGGCGAGGTGCTGCAAAGCGAAACCACCGCCCACGACGTCACCTTCGAGCTGATTTCGCCCGAGGCCCTCACCTTCGAGGCGCGGGTGTATCACGGCCCGCCCCTGAAGCCCGACACCACCATGACGGGCCGCCGCGCCCTGCGCCTGCACCTCGACGTGGTGCCCGGCCTGCGCGACGAGGCCTTTGCCAACGTGAAGGCCCAGCGGATGCGCGTGGAGTACAAGCTGGCCTACATGGCCAGCAAGGGCCAGATTCGGCAGTTTACCTGGGCCGATGCCAGCCAGTTCGTGTACCGCAACATGACCGGCCTGAGTAAGGACGAGGCCAAGGCCGTGGCCAAAGTTCTGACGGCCAGCAAGCTGGCGGCAGCCTCCGCGCGGGCACTCCCGCTAGCCGACCGCATCCGGGCCGTGGAAAGCTATGTGAAGCTCAATTTCAACCTCGAAGAAGGGGCCGGCAGCAGCCTGGAGCAGGTGGTGGCGACCCACAACGCGCCCGAGGCGGGCTTCAGCCACCTGATGGCCTCGCTCTACAAGGCGCTGGGCATCGAGTTTGAAGTGGTGGTGACCAGCAGCCGCGAATCAAATCCCTTCGACGGCACGTTCGACAGCTGGAACTACCTCGACCACTTCGCCCTGTACTTTCCCGGCACCAGCCAGTACCTGGCCCCCGGCCGCCCCGACTACCGCTACGGCATGCTGCCCGCCGACTGGACCGGCGGCTCCGGCCTGTTTATCAAGGGCGTGACGCTGGGCAACACCGAGTCGGCGGTGGGCAAGGTGAAGGACATTCCGGCCCTGACGGCTGACCAGAGCCCGCAGGACATTGACGCCACCGTGACCTTTGCCCCCGACCTGACCAGCGCCACCGTGCGCCTGCGCCAGACCATGGGCGGCTACCCCGCCACCCAGATTCAGCCCTTCTGGAGCCTGATTCCGGAGGCCAAGCGCACCGAGATTCTACAGGAGCTGCAAAAGTCGGTGGTGGCCGATGCCACCAACTTCCAGAAGCTGGAGGTGCGCAACGTGGAGCGCGACATCAGCCCGCTCGACAAGCCCTTCATCGTGGAAGGCCAGATGGAATCGGCTGGCCTGCTCGACAAGGCCGGCCCACGCTACCTCTTCAAAATCGGCACCCTGCTCGGCCCCCAGACCGAGCTCTACCAAAAGGAAGAGCGCCAGTTCGACGTGGAAAACGACAACAACCGCCGCTACCTGCGCACCATCCGCTTCGACGTGCCGGCCGGCTACGCCGTGCGCAACCTCAACGACCTGAACGTGGACGTGAAAACCGGCCCTGGTACCGAAGCCGCCGGCCCGGCCGCCTTCGACTTCCACTCGTCCTACATCCAGAGCGGGCAGACCGTCACGGTCACCATCACCGAAAACTACCGGCAGCTGCGCTGGCCCAAGGCTGATTTCGAAGCCTTCCGGGCCGTGGTGAACGCCTCGGCGAACTGGAACAAGGTGGTGCTGGTGCTGGATAAGAAGGGGTAGGAGGGTATTCGAGCGGGCACAATAAAAAGAACGTCGTGCAGAGCGCAGCGAAGCATCTCGCGTGCAGCAGTAATCCAATCGATTGAGTTACTATTGCACGCGAGATGCTTCGCTGCGCTCTGCATGACGTTCTTTTTGCCTTGACCCCACCCATGACTCCCGCCGCCCCCGCCGATACCCCGCAAGCCGCCGCTTTCCGCCGCCAGGTGCTCAACCCGGCTAAAATGAAGCTGTTTATGGTGCAGAAGCTGCCGATGGCCTGGCTGGCCGGCCTGCGCCTCACCCAGCTCACGCCGGAGCAGGCCACCGTCACCATCCGCTACAAGTTTCTGACGCAGAACCCGTTTCGCAGCCTCTACTTTGCCTGCCTGGCCATGGCGGGCGAGATGGCCAGTGGCATTCAGGGCATGATGAACGTGCAGGCCGGCAGCCCCGTGTCGATGCTGGTCACCAGCATCCAGGGCGACTTCACCAAGAAAGCCGTGGGCCTCATCACCTTCACCTGCCCCGACGGCGCGCTCATTGCGCAGGCCGTGGCCGGGAGCCGCGCCACCGGCGAGGGCCGCACCGTAGTATGCACCAGCACCGGCCACGACGAGGCCGGCGACGTGGTGGCCGTGTTCCGCCTCACGTGGTCGTTCCGGGCGAAAAAGTAGGGCAGAGGCCGCCCTACCGCTGGGCCTGCCCGCCGGCCGCCTCCAGCCGCCGCAGCCGGGCCTCGAAGGCCTCGGTGGTGGCGGTGGCCTGGGCTTTGAGGGCGGCGTTCTGGGCCTGCAGGGAATCAATCTGCTGTTGCTGCTCCTGCACGGCCTGCACCAGGGGCACCACGAACTGGGCGTAGCCCAGGCCGTAGTGGTCGCGGGCGTTGGCCGGGGCATGAATGCCGTCGAAGCGGAAGCCCAGCGTGCGGGCCGTGCCTTCTACTTCCTGGGCCAGGAAGCCGGTGTGCAGGGTGGCCGCCGTGTCGCGGGCGCTGCGGGCACTCAGCGTGCCGGTGCGCTCGAAAGTGCTCAGGCGGGTGTCGTCGAAGCGGTAGGTGACGGGGCGCAGGCGGGTGATGAAGGCCAGGCCGGGCACGTTGGCCTGTACGTCGTACTTGAAGCGGGCGTCGGAAGTGGTGGTCAGGCCCACTGCGCAGTTGAGGGTCGTGACGCTGGCATTGCCGAGCTGAATGGTGTTGTTGGCGCTCACGGTGGCCCCGGCGCCCAGGGCCATGGCGTTGGTGAGGGCGTTGCTGCCCACGTTGCTGGTGTTGCCCACGCAGGTGTTGCTGGTGCCGGTGGTGTTGGCCTGCCCGCTGTTGCGGCCCAGGAAAGTGTTGTTGATGCCGATGTTATTCCCGCCCCCGCTGCTGCGGCCGACAAAGGTGTTGCCGCCGCCCGAGGTGTTGACTACTCCGCTGAAGGCGCCGGCAAAGGTGTTGTCGGTTCCGCTGTTGTTCTGCGCCCCGCTGCTTTCGCCGGTGAAGGTGTTGTTGCTGCCCGTGCTGTTGAAGTAGCCGCAGCTTTCGCCGGTGAAGGTGTTGTTGCTGCCCGTGGTGTTGGAGAAGCCGCTGCCCGCCCCGGTAAACGTGCTGCTGCCGCCGGTGGTGTTGCTGGCCCCGCTGTTGCGGCCGGTGAAGGTGTTGTAGCTGCCCGTGGTGGTGGCCAGCCCGCTGCTGGCCCCGGTGAAGGTGTTGGAGCCGCCCCCGGTGTTGGCCAGGCCGCTGTTGGCCCCGGTGAAGGTGTTGTTGTCCCCATTGGTATTGGCCGCCCCGCTGCCGACCCCGGCAAAAGTGTTGGCGCTGCCCGTGGTGTTGGCCTGCCCACTAGTGGCCCCGGCGAAGGTGTTGTTATTGCCCGTGGTGTTGGCGTAGCCGCTGTTGTTGCCGGCAAAGGTGTTGCTGCCGCCCGTGGTATTGGAGTAGCCGCTGTTGTTGCCGGCAAAGGTATTGCTGCTGCCCGTGGTGTTGAGCCGGCCGCTGCTGCGGCCGGTGAAGGTGTTGCCGGTGCCCGTGCTGGTGAGGGCCCCGCTGTTGGCCCCGGTGAAGGTGTTGCTGCCGCCCGTGGAGCTCTGCACGCCGCTGCCGGCCCCGGTAAACGTATTGTATTCCCCGGTGGTGTTGTAGGTCCCGCTGCTGGACCCAGTGAAGGTGT
>JALYUI010000808.1 GCA_030853845.1 Bacteroidota bacterium
TTTCACGCCCGGCAGCGTCAGAATCACGCGCAGAATATCGGTTTCGCCGAATACGGTGGGCACCTGGCGCATGGTTTTAATGTCGAGCTTCTGCACCCCCATCTCCAGGCCGGCCACGTTCTTGTCCTTTTCGGCTTCCACGATTACTTCGCGCAGGCTCACTATATCTTCCTCTACGTCGATGTCGAGCTTGCCATCGCCCCGGAGCAACACCAGCCGCCGGGTGTTTTTAATGCCCACCCCCCGGATTTTCAGCTCGTGCCGGCCCACGGGCAGCGTGAGCGAGTAGCCCCCGAATGCATCGGTGCTGGCCCCGATTTTAGTCGATTCGGAATAAATGGATGCCCCAATAACGGGTTCGCCGGTTTTGTGCGCGCGCAGCCGGCCGGCCAGGGTGGCCCGGCTGCCGGTGCTGCCGGCCGCCCCAATGGTGCTGAGCTGGTATTCCGATGCGTTGGGAGCCCGGCCCTTGGTAGCGGCCGGCTCGGCGGCCCCGGCCGTGGCGGCCAGGTCTTCAGCCTCCTTCGCCGCGTCGAAGAAATCGCCCGGCAGGAGGCGGTTGAGCGTACGGCCCCGCACCACAAATACCCGGTTTTCATCGTCCACGGCGAAGTGGAAATCAGTGTTGCGCAGGGCCTCCTCCAGCACTGCCGGCAGCGGCGTGGCCTGCACCCGCAGGGTCACGAACAGGCTATCCAAGGCCCGGGGGTCGAAATACAGCCGCACCGGGGCCTGGGCCTCCAGCTGGCGGGCAAACTCTTCGAAACGCAGGTGGGCAAAGTTGCCGCTGATGAGCGGGTTGCTAGCTTGCTGGCCCCGTGCCGAGAGGCTGGCCAGGCCCAGGCCCAGCAGCATCAACATGAAAATATGCCTCATAACGAATGAAAATCGGAAAGGAAAGTGGAAGAAGAGCGTGGGTCGGGCCAGGATGGGGCGTGCTGCCTGCCAGCAGATAGCCGGAGCTAGGGTAGCGAATTATAATACCGGGCCAGCGCCACCACCGAATTTTCCAGCTGCGCCCGGCCAAAGCGCAGCTGTTGCGCTTTCAGGTACTGCTGCACCTCGCGGGTGTGCCCGGCCAGCAGGCGCAGCGCCGCCCGCTTGCTGCCAATAGCAAAATAGTGCCCGCCCTGCTGCATCAGCAACCGGTTGCTGGCCACAAATTCCACATCGATGTAGGGCAGGTTGAGATGTTCCTGCAGGCGCTTGCTGCGCCGGGCCAGCACCTGCACCGGCCCTTCGGCCAGCACCTCATAGTAGCCGGCCCGCATAACGGCGGCCGAGGCGCTGTCGGGCACCAGCCGCACAAACGAATGCTGGTCGATGGTGAAGGCCTGCACTTTCTCATTCAGCAGGCGCAGGCGCAACGTCCCGTTGGGCTGGTTCAGCACCACCTGGTCGAGCACCAGGTCATATTGCAGGCGCACGTTGGCAAAGTCGTGCTCCTGGTAGCGCAAAGTGCCGGTCTGTACGTCGGGCTGTAGGAAAAACGGGTGCCCGTCGCGGGTGTGGTATTTGGCCGTGTAGTCGCCATACTCCGGGCCGTTGTAGAGCACCGGGTAATCGATGCTCGACTGGGCGTATTGCTGTTGGAGCTGCGCTGCCGCCGGCTGGGGCATGGCGTGCTCTGCGGACTGCGCACAGGCCAACCGGCTACCCAGCAGGATGATGCTGAAAAGCGAAGAAAAGGTCGCCAATAGTTTCATTCGGGTAGAATCTGTGATACCAGGCAATTGGCCTCGCCGCTAAGTTATAGCTGAAAAGCACAATGCCGTGCATTCCCGATTTCTATCCGACCCGGGGCGGGCCGCCTTGCTGTCAGCCACGAAAAGGTGCTTGCTCCCCTAACTGGCGCTGACAACCGTTGGTGCTAGCCCTTCGCGTACCTACTCGTCCGCAGCTCCTCGGCCAGAAACCGGGCCGTGTGGCCTTTGCCCAACTTGGCTACCTGCTCGGGCGTGCCCTGCGCGACTATCATGCCGCCGGCCGCGCCGCCTTCGGGGCCGATGTCGATGACGTGGTCGGCCACCTTAATCAGGTCGAGGTTGTGCTCGATAATGAGGACGGTGTTGCCCTTGTCGGCCAGTTTCTGGAGCACGTCGGCGAGGTGGTTGATGTCCTCGAAGTGCAGGCCGGTGGTGGGCTCATCAAGGATGTAGAACGTCTTGCCGGTGTCCTTTTTGCTGAGCTCGGTGGCCAGCTTCACGCGCTGCGCTTCACCGCCGGAGAGCGTGGTGGCCTGCTGGCCCAGCGTGAGGTAGCCAAGGCCCACCTCGTTCAGGGTGCGGATTTTGCGCAGGATGCGGGGCTGGTATTCGAAGAATTCTACGGCCTTCTCCACCGTCATGTCGAGAATGTCGGTGATGGACTTGCCCTTGAAGCGCACTTCCAGCGTTTCGCGGTTGTAGCGGCGGCCTTTGCAGGTTTCGCAGGGCACGTGCACGTCGGGCAGGAAGTTCATCTCGATGGTGCGGATGCCGGCGCCCTCGCAGGTTTCGCAGCGCCCGCCCTTCACGTTGAAGGAGAAGCGCCCAGGGCCGTAGCCCCGGATTTTCGCCTCCGCCATCTCGCCAAATAGCTGCCGGATTTCGGTGAACACACCGGTGTAGGTGGCCGGGTTCGAGCGCGGCGTGCGCCCAATCGGCGACTGGTCCACCTCAATCACCTTGTCCACCAAATCCAGCCCCTCAATGCTGCCATACGCCAGCGGCTCACGCTTGGCGTTGAAGAAATATTGGTTGAGAATCGGGTACAGCGTGTCGTGGATGAGCGTGGACTTGCCCGAGCCGGATACGCCCGTGACGGCCACGAGCTTGCCCAGGGGCACCTTCAGGGTCACGTTTTTGAGGTTGTTGCCCTTGGCGCCCTTCAGCACCAGCTCGGTGCCTTCGCCCTTGCGTTTCTTCTTCTGAATTTCGATGTGCTTCTGCCCGCTGAGGTACTGCGAGGTGAGCGAGCCGGAATTAAAAATCTCCTGCGGCGTGCCCGAGGCCACAATGTGGCCGCCGTGGATGCCCGCGCCGGGGCCGATGTCCAGGACATGGTCGGCGTGCATAATCATGTCCTTGTCGTGCTCCACCACAATCACCGAGTTGCCGATGTCGCGCAGATGCTGGAGTGCCTTGATGAGCCGTTCGTTGTCGCGCTGGTGCAGGCCGATGCTGGGCTCGTCCATGATGTAGAGCACGCCCACGAGTTGGGTGCCAATCTGGGTGGCGAGGCGAATGCGCTGGCTCTCGCCGCCGCTCAGGGTGCGCACCGGGCGGTGCAGGTTCAGGTAGTCGAGGCCCACTTCGAGCAGGAAGCCGATGCGCTTGCGGATTTCCTTCAGCAGTTCGCGGGCAATCACGTTCTGGCGCTCGCTCAGGCGGTCTTCGAGCCCCACGAACCAGTCGGCCAGGTCGTTCAAGTCCATCACCGAGAGCTCGCCGATGTGCTTGCCGTCCATCCGGAAGTGCAGGCTTTCCTTTTTGAGGCGGTAGCCCTGGCACTCGGGGCAGGGCTGGGCCTGCGCGTACTGCGCAATCCACTCCCGAATGTTGTCCGACTCCGAGTCCATCTGCCGGCGCAGGAAGGGAATAATGCCCTCGAATACCTCGTTGTACATGCCCTTGCCGCTGTCGGCCTCGTCTTCCGAAATACCGTGCAGCAGGCGCTTGAGTAGCTCCTCCGGTATCTTCTCAATCGGGGTGTTCAGCGTGGCTTTGTTCTTCTTGAGAATAAGCTGTAGCTGCTGGAAAATCCAGATGTCGCGGTACTCGCCCAGCGGCGCGATGCCGCCCCGGCTGATGCTCAGCTTGCGGTCGGGCAGCACGGCTTCTTCCGTAATTTCCTGCACTTCGCCCAGGCCGTTGCAGGTGGGGCAGGCCCCGTAGGGCGAGTTGAACGAGAAGGTATTCGGGGCTGGGTCATCGTAGGCGATGCCGGTGGCCGGGTCCATCAAAAAGCGCGAGAAGAACTGCGGCTGGGCCTTTTTGGCGTCGGGGTCGAGCACCAGCATGGTGCCTTTGCCGTGGGT
>JALYUI010000710.1 GCA_030853845.1 Bacteroidota bacterium
GCGATGCGCCACTCCGAACCATTAATACCACGTATCAACAGCGTGTTTTGCGTTACGGCTACTGGTTTGGGAGCCACCGGCAACCTGGGCACCGCTACCCGCGGTGCCCGGCCAGTCTGGTTAAGCCGGGCTTTATCGCCGACGGAGGGCACAGATAACGGTCGATGGGACTGACTGGGGCGGGATAAACGCTGCTGGTCGGTCGTGAAGGCGGCGGAGTTTGAATGCATGGAGAAAGGAAGAGCCGGGGCAAATTGGGAAGGGCTGCCGCCCCGGTTACGTAAGCATTACCGCTGCGGGTTAGATTGAACTTGTATATTCGCATTCCTTTCCACTAGCTACACACCCGCAGAGAATGGCCATTGCAATAACCGCAAAAATATCCATTGATGGCGGCACGCCCCTGTCCGACTATCTCAGCATCTCGATTCGGCAGGAGCTGTTGACGCACCATTCCTTTCAGGTGGCCGTGCCTTACGAGCTGCTCGAACAGGACCGCACCGACGGATTTTTCCACCAGGCGCACCGCAATTATTGCGGCAAGTCCATCACCATCACGCTCACGCCGACGGTGGTCACCAGCTACCCGCCGCTGGTTTTCAAGGGCATCATCACGCACATCGCGCTGTCCAACTCGGGCGATTTTGCCCACAGCTTCGTGCTCAGCGGCTTCAGTCCCACCTACCTGCTCGAAGACGGCACTCAGCGCCGCACGTTTCAGAAGAAGGGGCTCAAGGCGATTTTCAGCGAAGTGCTGCAGCCATACCCGCAAAACCTGGTGAAGCACGGCCCGCTGGCCCCTCAGCACCAGGAACCGGTGAAGTACGCCGTGCAGTACGGCGAAAGCAACTACGCCTTTCTGCGCCGGCTGGCCGATGCCTACGGCGAATGGTTCTACTACGACGGCCAGGCTATCTGCCTGGGCAAGCCGGCCGACAGCCAACCGCAACCCTTCACCGTGATGGGCACCGAGGGCTTTGCCATTGCCGTGGAGCTGCTACCGGCCAAGTTCAGCATGAACCGCTACGACTACCTGGCCCACAAGCCCTACGAGGGCACCTCGGCCAGCCAGACGCTGCCGCAGCTCAACCCGTTCGCGGCCGTGGCCCTGCAACAGTCGGAACAGCTCTTCGCCCAGCCCGCGCGCCTGATAGCTGACCGGCACGTGCGCAGCCAGGACCAGCTCAACACCACCATCCGGGAGTGGAAAGCCAACCAAGTCAGTGGCATGGTTACCTTTCAGGGCAACGGGGAGAACCCGGGCTTTGGCGTGGGCCAGCGCATCGTGGTGCAGGGCGGCACACCCGAAGCGCGCCACGACTACGGCACCTACCGCCTGAGCGAGGTCACGCACTCGGTGCAGGCCGACCAGTACCAGAATGCCTTTGTGGCCCTGCCCGACGCGGCCGAGCACCCCGCCCCTAACCCTAACGCGCAGCCGCCGCTGGGCATGCCCGAGCTGGCCGAGGTCATCGACGTGGCCGACCCGCAGCAGCTGGGCCGCATCCGGGTGCGCTACTACTGGCCCGTGGAAAAGCCGGCCGATGCCGAAACCGGCTGGGTGCGGGTAAGCACGCCCTATTCGGGCGACGGCAAAGGGCAACTCTTCACCCCCGAGGTGGGCTCGCAGGTGCTGGTCGGCTACGAGCAGGGCGGGCCGGACTTCCCGCTCGTGCTCGGCAACCTGTTCCACCCCCAGAATCCGCAAAAGGCCAAGTACACCACGGCGGGCAACCAGCTCAAGGGCCTGCAAACGGCTGGTGGCAACAAGGTGGTGATGAGCGACAAGAAGGGCGAGCAGACGATTCTGCTCTCCAATTCTAATAACAAGGGCACGGCTATTCAGGTCAGCTTTAAGGGTGATGGCAGCATCCATATTCAAAGCAACGGGCCGGTCACGGTGACCGGAGCCAATGTGACGCTGGCCGCTGGCCCCCCGGCCAAGGGACAAACGGCCTACACCGGCGAAATTAAACTGTTGGCGAAAAAGATTTCGCTGGTGGCGGAGGACGATGTGAGCGTGAAGACCAAAAAGCAGAGCATTACCCTGGAAGCCAAGAAGGATTTTGTGGCCAAAGCCGAGGAGAATATGACAATGAGTGCGAAAAGCAAGTCGATTACCACCTCCAAAGAACTCGACATTAGCGGCGGGTCGAACGTGAGCATCAAGGCTGGCAAGGTGAAAATCAACTCCTAGGCCGTGCCGTTGCTTTCATCCGCTACGCGCGTCCCGGTCGGGATTTCCCCGCCAGCTGCCCGGCCCCTCGAAGCCGGACCCGGACAGCTCTACCAGGTGGAGCTCCAGACTGAACAGGTGCTGGGCAACTGGACCAGCACCAACACCGTGACCATGCAACTGGAACTGGTGCGCCAGCCCCTGGCCGACGGGCAGCGCTGCACCGTGCTCTTGAAGCAATTCGGGCAAACCAATCCGGAGGGCCTGCACGCGCTGGCCGCCGACGTGGCCCGCCTGCGCCAGCGACTGGTGTTTGATATCGATGCTTTCGGGGCTATTGTAGGCGTGGCCAACGCACCGGAGCTCCAGGCCCAGTTTGCCGCGCTCGAATCGTTTCTGCGGAAGAAGTACCGCGATTCAGCATTGATTACCCCTGCCGTGCTCGACAACGTGGGGCAGGTGCTGGCCGATGGCGCACACCTGGCCCGCGTACTGGCCGAGGCCCCCGAATATGCGTTGCTTTTTCCCGACCTGGGCCACCGGACCTTTTCGGCGCAGCCGGTACCGCACCGGCCGCGCCGGCTGCCCCAGGTGCTGGGCGCGGTCGATGTGCCGCTGCAAACCCGTGCCTGGGCCGTGCCCGCCCCGGCCGGCGTGGCTATCGCCATCTGCGTGGAAGGCTGGCCCGACCCCGAACATTACTGCCCCGACGAGATGCGCCAGGCCGTGCGCACCCTAAGTGGGCGCTACGATGCTACCGCCGAGCTGCTGGTGCAGCATCTGGAGCGCTACGAGTACAGCGCCACCAGCCAACTGCTGAGCGCGGCCCGTTTCACCACGGCCACTATTGCCGGCGTGTTTTCCAGTAAAACCGTGGCGACGCTGCTACCCGCCGCCCCGGCCGAGCAACTTTTGCCGAGTACCTTTTAGTACCCCTTCCAGCATCCTAACCTTCCTGCGGAGTAATGGAAAAGAAATATGTACCCAGCGGCGTATGCCTCGTGTGCGATAAGGGCACCCTGCCCAGCATGCTGACCGTGACCTCGAACCTGACCACGGAAATCTACGGCGTGCAACTGGCCACGGAGGCCGATAAGCTCCCGATGGTCAACATCCCGCCCATGGGGGTGTGTGCCGTCACGCACATCCCGTGCATCGTACAGCCTAGTCCGCTGGGCTGGAGCCCGGTGCAGAACTCGGTCATCATCGGGGGGCAGCGGCTGCTGCTCGAAGATTCGAAGCTGCGCTGCTTGGCCGGCGGGCAGGTGAGCCTGCTGTTCGTGGCCCCACCGGCCCCGCCCACGCCGCCCGGCCTGCTCGACGCCATTGATGCCAAGCTTGCTGAGTTGGGGCCGGCCGGCGACCCCCTGCGCTTCCAGATGGGCGTGGCCGAAGGCGTAGTGGGCGGGGTGGTATCACTGGCCGAAGGGCTCTGGTCGCTGGGCAAGCTGGCAGTGAAAGCCCAGGTGTCCTACATGCACGCGCTGGCGCACCCCGTCGACACGGCCCAGTCGGCCTGGAAAGGAGCCACGGCGGCCGCCGACTGGGCTAGCAAGGGCGAAAACTGGAACCACGCCTGGGATGCCAGCCAGGAGGCACTGGGCAAAGCCGACCAGGCGATGTCAGATGCCCACGACTGGGTAGCCGACGGCGGCATCCAGAAATGGGCCAGCCAACAGTCGCCGCGCGACTGGGGCAAGCTGGGCGGGCGCGGGGCCTTCGAGGTAGCCATGCTGGTCGGCACGGGCGGGGCCGGCGAAGCGGCCAACGCCATGGGCAAAGCAGGTGAAGCGGCCAACCTGGCCGAAAAGGGCCTGGAAGCCGTTAACCTGGCCGAAAAGGGGGGCGAACTGGCCAACGCCGCCGGCAAGCTGGAATTGAGCGGCCCAGTAGTCACCGGGGCCGAGGAAGCCGCCGACGCGGCGCGCGCCGCCAAAGCGGCGGAGGAAGCGGCGGCGGCTGAGAAAGCCGAAGCCGTGGCGGGCTGCGCCGAGCGGGGCAAATGCACCGAAGTAGGCCACCCCGTGGACGTGTCAAACGGCATGGTTTTCACCCAGCAGACCGATTTCTACTTGCCCGGTCCGCTGCCGCTGGTGTGGGAACGGACCTGGTACTCGCGCTCGCGCCGGCAGGGCCCCCTGGGCCACGGCTGGCACCACCGCTACGACTTGGCGCTGATGGTAGAACCAGACGGCCGTTTGGCCTTGCGCCTGGCCGATGGCCGCTTGGCCCTGTTCGAGGCGCTTGAGTTGGGGGGCAAAAGCTTTAACCGCCGCGAGCAGTTGGAAGCCGAGCAAACGGCAGCCGGCAGGTACCGGGTGTGGAACCTGCGCGAGCGGGTGTGGTACGTGTTCGCCCCGCACCCGGCCCAGGCTAATCAGGTATTAACAAGCGTAGAAGATACCAACGGGTTTTCTATACGTTTGACGTATGATGATGCGGGCCACCTGCAAACTATAACGGATAGTACATTAAGACGTCTTGATTTTAGTAGTGGCCCCGACGGACAGTTAGTCGCTATTGCCGGCCCAGACCCAGTCGTGGTCGACGGCCGCGTTACTTTGGTTCAGTACCAATACGACGAAATCGGCAACCTTGCCGCAGCAATTGATGCTTTGGGCAATGTCATTAATTTTCGTTACAAAGGTCACCTACTTGTGCAGGAAACCAACCGTGTGGGGCTGAGCTTCTACTTCACCTACGACGGGACCGACCACACGGCCCGCTGCCGGCGCACTTGGGGCGATGGCGGCATCAATAATACCCGGCTTCGGTACGACAGCCCCGAACAAACCACGGTAATCAATTCGCTTGGCCACGTCACCACACATACGCACCAAGAAGGGTTAGTCATTAGCACCCTTGATGCCAACGGAGCGTTGTGGCAATGGGTATACAATGCGTTTGGCCACTTGGAAATAAAACGGGACCCGTTGGGATATAACACGCTTTATGACCACGACGCGCGGGGAAATGTCACACAGACCACATACCAGGACGGCACCCAGATTCAAACCCAATATAATGAACATGACCTGCCTGTTGAGGTGATTGACGCCAACAGCAATGCATGGAAGTGGCAATACGACCCAGCCGGCAATCTGCTAAAAAAAATTGACCCAACTGGTACAACAACTCAATATGTGTATGAGCAAGGGCTGATGGCCCTTACTGTGGACCCATCTGGTAACCGTACCCGGGTGCTATATGATGCCTCCTGCCAACCGGCAAAGATTATCACGACCGATGGGCAAGCCAGCTCTAGGACATATGATACGCTGGGCCGCGTGACGCACTTGCGCGACACACGCGGCAAAGTACAGCGCCGTCACTATGACCTGCTCGGCCGCTTAACAAGTTTACATAATCCTGATGGCACTGAACGTCATTTTCGTTACGACGGCGAGGGCAATGTGGTGGAGGTGCAGGAGCAAAACGAACAAATTTCCTTTGCTTATTCTGGTTTAAACCGAGTCATCTCTCGCCGGCAACAAGGACGGGACATTCATTTTCAGTACGACTCGGAAGGCCAATTCACTGGCCTTCGCAACGAAGCTGGCCAACAATACGCCTTTGGACTCGATGCAGTAGGTAACGTCGTGTCCGAAACAGGATTTGATGGTATAACTCGGAACTATCAGCGGAACCTAGCGGGGCAAATAGTAGAAGTACACCGGCCCGACGACCGGTTTACACAATACGTTTACGACGCTTGTGGCCGCCTTCAAGAAATACGATACGATGATGGAACAGGTCAATTTTTTACCTATCGTGCCGATGGTGAGCTTCTTGAGGCCCGCAATGAACACGGTGTAGTTAGCTTCCAAAAAGACCCACTAGGCCGGGCCATATCTGAAAGTCAGAATGGCTTTTCCATTACTTCTGCTTACAACATAATTGGTCAACGCTCGGGCTTCACTTCATCGCTCGGGGCTGCCGTTACAATTAAGCGCGAATGGAGCGGCAACGTTAGCCAGATACAAGCCGATAGTTGGCAAGCCAGCTTTGAATATGACGCCTCAGGCTTGGAAACGCAGCGCCGCACCAGCAACCGCACCACCACTAGTTGGTACCACGACGCGCTTGACCACCTAACGCAGCAACGCTTGGCCGTGGAGGGCCGCCTGACTCATTTCCAACGCTACGAATGGAATAACGCACGCCAATTAACTGTAGTTGATGACGCCGCACATGGCACCATCCAATTTGCATACGACTCTTTAGGAGCATTGGCAGCCACGCGTTATGCCGACGGCACAACGGAATACCGGCGACCCGATGAGTTAGGTAACCTTTTCAAAAGCGAAGAGCGTACCGACCGGCGTTATGACGTAGGCGGGCGTCTGCTCGAAGCCGGTGGCATTACCTATAAATACGATGCCGAAGGCCGGCTAATACGGAAGCAGCTCGCCGATGGCAGCGCCTGGACTTACACTTGGACGCCCAACGGAATGCTGAGTAGTGTGGTGCGGCCTGAAGGTGGCGTTGTCAGCTTTACCTATGACCCTCTGGGGCGCCGCATTAGCAAGCGTTTTCAAGGCCGCGTCACGCGCTGGGTATGGGACGGCGACAAGCCCCTGCACGAGTGGCAGGAAGCAGACGCAAACCAAGGCAGCACCGCAGATGTAATAACCTGGCTCTTTGAAGAAAACAGCTTTGCGCCGCTGGCCAAGCTAACCAGCCAGCAAGCATACAGCGTCGTTACCGACTACCTAGGCACTCCGCTGCAGTTGATAAACCAATCCGGGCAAACCACTTGGAGCGCTGGACTCAATACTTATGGTGCCGTTCGGCAGGGCTCGGGCAATGCATCAGACTGTCCCTTTCGCTATCCTGGACAGTACGAAGATGTCGAAACGGGACTGTACTACAACCGCTTTCGGTATTACGACCCCTTGGCCGGAACATACATTTCCCAGGACCCGATTGGTTTACACGGCAACAACCTGAACCTTTATGCCTATGTAGCGAATGTAACGGGCAACGTTGATGTATTCGGGCTATACCCCATGTGGGACCCGGTGAGCAAGCGCTGGCGCGACAGTGTAACGGGACTGTTTCGCACTCGTCCTACCGAATTAATGAAAACGCAGTCCGGGGAAGCGTTCTTTTGGTCGGGTCGCACTCCCCGCCCTGATGGCACTTTCGGAGGAGGGGCTACTGCTGCTGAAGGCATTGCAAGGGCTGAAGGCGGTACCACGCTGGAGATGCTATTCGAAAAGCACGAAATAAAAATGCCGGTCTGGGATGATACTAATCCAGTACATACTCGGGAATGGGGAAAATTATCGGAAGCATACGCACAAGGCGCTTCGGGGCGGGTGAGAGGGGTAATTGGCCAAGGCTTGCGCCCCGGCAATATTTGGGAAGGCTACGAAAAAGGTGCCCTTATAAAAAATCCGAACGTTACACAGATTGAAACCATTGACCCGGTAACCGGGAAGCGAGAAATCATCTACCGTAAAGGCTGTTAAACGCACTAGTAGTACTCTATTAAAATCATGGAAATACTTGAAATTCAACGCGGGCGTATTAAATTAAAAGTTGACGACCGCACCGCTACAATTGAAGGCGAGGGTTTCTCCCGGCAATTTCTTCAACCGGGTCAGGACGAATCGAAGTATGTGGACTACGTTGTATACCCTGGTTCGTTGACTCACTGGGACAATCCCTGGGAAAGTGAGCTATTGCCTGCCGAGGTAAAAGCAGCCGTTCTTGCCTTTCTCAAAAAGGATTTCAAACAACGGGGCCAGATTCTAGCCATCGAGTAAAGTTGGGTAATACGGTCAATATGGCCGCTCGCGCCGCCGAAGCGACCGCCAAAGCGGCGGAGGAAGCGGCGGCGGCTGAGAAAGCCGCGAAAGAACTGGAAACGGTAGAGGGTGCGGCCAAGGATAAGCGCACCTGCAAAGTCGACCCGGTTGACGTTACCAACGGCGTCATGCTGTTTGATAATCTTGATGTGGAGTTGCCGGGGCCAGTGCCTTTTGGCTGGGAGCGAACATGGTACTCCAACTCCGAGCACCAGGGTATGCTTGGCCACGGCTGGCACCACCAATACGACTTGGCGCTGTGGCTCAGCCCGGAGGGAAGGGTGGCCTGCCGCCTGGCCGATGGCAGGCTGGCAATGTTCGACTCGTTGAGTGAGGACAATGATTTCTACGCTTTCAATCGGAAAGAAAAGCTGGAGCTGCGCCAGGCGGAGGCTTCGTACCAGCTGTACGATTGCAGCAGCCGGCTGCATTACAGCTTCGCGCCATCCGCGCAACGGCCGGGCCACTACCAGCTGCAGGCAGTGGGCAACACCAGCGGTTTCGCCATCCGCTTCCGGTACAACGAGCAGGGCCACCTGCACACCATCATGGACAGCGCCGGCCGGGAGCTGCGCCTGCAAACCGATACCGCCGGCCGCATCCTGACGTTGGAGTTGCCCCACCCCACGGCGGCGGGCCAGTACTTCCGGGCCATGCAGTACCACTACGACGAAGTGGGCAACCTGATGGCCGCCACCGACGCCCTGGGCCAACGCCTGGAGTATGGCTACCACGGCCACTTGATGGTGCAGAAGAAATTCCGCAATGGAATGAGCTTCTACTTCGAGTACGATGGCTCGGGGAGCTCGGCCAAATGCGTGCGGAGCTGGGGCGATGGCAACCTGCTAAATGGCCGCTTTATCTACGAGCCCGGCCACACTATTTTCACCACGGACCTGCCCGGCGACCGGAGCGAATATTTCCACCATAATGGATTAGTTACCGCTCACCTCGACCCGGTGGGGGCATTGCGGGAATGGCACTACAACGAATTTGACGAGTTGGAGTTGGAGCGCGACCCGCTGGGCCACGCCACCGTGTACGATTACGACGCCCGCGGGCACCTGGCCGGCGTAACGTCTCCCGATGGCAGCCAGGTGCAAACGCAGTACGAGCAGGACTTACCCGTGGAAGCTGCGGATGCGATGGGCAACCAGTGGCGTTGGCAATACGACGCAGAGCGCAACCTGGCTGCCCGCATCGACCCCGACGGCATTGTGACGCGCTACGACTACCAGAACGGGCTGCTGCACAAGGTTTCGGTGGCCGGTGGCCCCGCCACCGTGCTGGCCTACGATGCGGCGCACAACCTGCAGGAAGTGCGCCAGCCCGAGGGCCAGCGCAGCACCTGGCAGCACGACGCGCTGGGCCGGGTCGTAGCGCTCACCGATGCCCGGGGCAATACCCAGCAGCGCGCTTATGATTTGCTTGGCCGATTGCGCCGCATTCAGGAGCCCGATGGCAACGTGCGCACCCTCACCTACGACGCCGAAGACAACGTGGTGCGCGCCCAGGACGTGCACCAGGACGTGGTGCTCGAATATACCGGCCTCGACTGGCTGGTGGCCCGCACGCAGGCGGGCACGCAGGTGCAGTACCGCTACGACACCGCCGGCCAGCTTACCCAGCTCTTCAACGAGCAGGGACGCACTAACACCTTCGAGCGCAACGCCGCCGGCCAGGTGGTGGCCGAGACCCGGTTTGATGGGCAGCGCCGCCGCTACCTGCTCGACGCGGCCGGCCAGGTACTCACCCAATGGGTAGCCGACCAAGCCACCAGCTACGCCTACGACCCGCTGGGCCGCCTCACCCAGACCACTTTCCCCGACGGGAGCCAGGAGCAGTTCACCTTCCGCCCCGACGGCACACTGCTGACGGCCGTAAACGGCGCGGCGACCGTGACCTGGGAACGGGATGCCCGCGGCCGTATTCTGCACGAAACGCAGGGGGCGCATACGGTCAGTAGCAGTTACGACCGCGCCGGGCGGCGCATCGGCTTGTCGTCGACGCTGGGCGCGGCCGTCGATTTCACGTTTGACCAGTACGGCGAGGTGCAGCGCATGCAAACCGACGGCTGGCAGGCCCACTTCGAGCGCGACGCCCAGGGCCTGGAAACGCAGCGCACCTTCAGCGGCGGCGTGCAGGCCAGCTGGCAGCGCGACCGCCTGGGGCGGCCGGTGAGCCAGCTGCTCAGCGTGGGGCGCACGCAGCGTCGGCGGCAGTACGAGTGGCACAGCAACGACCGGCTCACCCAGCTCACCGACTCGGCCAGCGGCACCACGCGCTTTGCCCACGACGCCCTCGGGGCCCTGGTGGCCACCCACTACCCCGACGGCACCCAGGAGCTGCGCCTGCCCGACGCGGTGGGCAACCTCTTCCAGACCCCCGAACGCCAGGACCGCCGCTACGGCCCCGGCGGGCAGCTGAAAGAAGCCAACGGCGCACGCTACCGCTACAACGCGCTGGGCCAGCTGATTCGCAAACAGGCCGCCGACGGCCAGACCTGGCACTACCACTGGAACGGGGCCGGCCAGCTAGCCAGCGTCACCCGCCCCGACGGCTATACCGTCAGCTTCGCCTACGACGCGCTGGGGCGGCGCATCAGCAAACGCTTCCGGGGCCAAGTCACGCACTGGGTGTGGGACGGCCACAAACCGCTGCACGAGTGGACGGAGTTCGAGCTCGGCCCGGGAGCGGACAGCACCGACACGCTCATCACCTGGCTGTTCGAGGAAAACAATTTTGCCCCGGTGGCCAAACTGGTGGGAGCGCAGCGCGAGAGCATCCTGACCGACCACCTGGGCACGCCCCTGGAACTGGTCGACGCGCAGGGCCGCAGCACCTGGAGCGCCGAACTCAACAGCTACGGCAGGGTGCGGGCGGTGGCCGGGCCGCGCACGGCCTGCCCCTTCCGCTACCAGGGCCAGTACGAGGATGCCGAAACGGGCCTCTACTACAACCGCTTCCGCTACTACGACCCGGAAGCCGGCCAGTACCTGAGCCAGGACCCCATTGGCTTAGCCGGCGGAATGGCGGCCTACTCCTACGTGCCCGACCCGAACAGTTGGCTTGACCCCTACGGCTTAGCTAAATGCGGAACCGATGACGGTTTCCGAAAAGGGTGGGACAAAGAACGGGTGTTGTCGAAACCTAAGTTCAAGCGTGTTAAAACCGAGCGTTACCTCAAAAAGCGTTTCACTGATACTCACCTTGAAAAGTTTCATGGTGAGGCGTGATATCTGGTAACAGGCACAACGTATACAAATCGCATCCAAGGCGATGCTGAAGTTGGTAGAGCCGATGGCTTGTACATATCCACCAAGATGGAGATTGATGGAATAGTCAGTCGGGCTAACGGCAGCGTAGCGAGTATTGAAAAAGAACTTGGCATACCCAGTGGTAACTGGCAAGGGCAAGACGGTATTTATCAAATCACCGTTAAAAATCCTGAGAAGTTTAATTTGCGGATGCCCAGCGGCAATGAAGCTGCAGCCGACGTGGTGGAATGGATGCCAGGCGGTTTCACTTCAGGGGGAGGAATAGAGGCTGTAACTGACCCCATTCCTCTTTCTCACATTATTGCAAAGAGAATTATTCCATGATGACTTACTCCAAAAGCGAACGACTACTTAGGTTGCAGGATGCTGTGGATACCGGACACCTGTATGATTACATGACGGGCCAAGCGGGTTATTCCTATGTCTCGAACTACGCCGATGCGCCCACAGAAACGCAGGATGTTTTTGCCTCAATCCTCGACTACGTGAAGAATGATGAGTTTAACCCTCTATGGGAAAACTTTGAAATGACCTGGATTACTATCAGTAAAAACAAAGAATACTCTTGGCTGGCTGTCTATTATTTGTTTGGGTATTTAAAATATTATTCAACTAAAAGTGGCAGCATCCCTCAGCACGCAACTGACACTATAAACCAAGTCCTTGGTAACATCTCAAAACATAAAACCACTCTCTCAAAAGACAAAAGGTGGGTAGGGAGAATGTATGAGGACGGCTTGTGGCAGGATGTTGTAAGGGTGGTAAACAATGTGAATGAGCGGTTTAATCTACAAATGGCTATTTAATACGTTTTTGAATATTAGGTCCGTAATCGAAAGAGATGATAATGAACTTCAAGGTCAGCGAAGACCGAAAAAATGTTTCGTGGGAAAACGAATGACAACCAATAATTTTTTCTTTTCAATAAAGCTTGTGCGGATTACTTGTCAAGATTCGCGGGCTGGTGTGCGAGATAGGCCCGGTGTGGACTACAGACGCGCAGATTGTGCAGTCCGCAGGCCACGACCAT
>JALYUI010000016.1 GCA_030853845.1 Bacteroidota bacterium
CCACCTGGCTGCGCGAGCAAAGCATGGACCCGGCGGCTCACCACTACCTGCTGGCGCTGGCCGTGCACCCGGCCGCGCGGGGCCAGGGGCGGGGCCGGCGGCTGCTACAGGCCACGCTGGCTGCCATGCAGGCTACTGCGGCAGTGCCGTGCTACCTCGATACGCAGGGGCCGGAGCAGCTGTCGTTTTTCCAGCGGCAGGGCTTCCGGCTGGCGGGGCAGTGCCCGGCCGGGCACGGGGCTGGTGCGCCCACTACCTGGGGGCTGCTGTACGCCGGAAATGTTTGACTGTTCATCACTCACCTTTTATATTTTACTCCTCATGAAACCTGTTCTGCATACCACCTGCCTTGCCCTTTACCTGAGTACGCTGCCCCTGGCGGCCGCCCTGGCCCAAACGAAAAAGCCGGTTCCCAAGCCCGTCATGCGTACGACAACCACGACGACGACCACCAAGACGACCATTCCGGCGAAGCCCGCTGCCAAGCCCGCTGCCAAGCCGGCTCCGGCGGCTCCCGCCCGGGCGGCGGCCCCGGCTCCCGCGCCAGCACCGGCTTCGGCTCCGGCCGCTAAGTCGTCGGGGCGCGCTACGGCCAGCGGCGACAACCCCTTCGGCGTCGGCACGAATGCGCTGAACCTGGGCATTGGCCTGGGCAGCCGCTACTCCTATGGGCTGGGCATTTTCGGGGGCAAGTCGTCGGTGACGCCGGCTTTCAGTGCCTCATTCGAGCGGGGCGTTCTGGCGCTGGGGCCGGGCGTACTGGGCGTGGGTGGCATTATCGGCTACCAGTCGGCTACCTACGATTACAGCAGCTTCTATGGCAGCGGCACCTACAAAGACAAGTATACCGACATCATCGTGATGGTGCGCGGGGCCTTTCACTACCCGGTTACGTCGCAGTTCGATGCCTACGGTGGGGTGGGCATTGGCGTACGTTACCTGGGCTTTTCGACCACCTATAACGGCCCCGACCCTTACAACTACGGCACTACCGGGGCTACCTCGGGCCTGTTTGTGGGCGGGCGCTACTACTTCACGTCCAGCATCGGGGCCTTTGCCGAGCTGGGTTACGACCAGACCTACCTCAAGGCCGGTCTGGCGGCCAAATTCTGACAACCGGCGGTGCCGGGGTGCTTTTCATCTCCCTGTCCAGCAACTATTGGGCAGACGACTTGCCATCACCTCGAACTTCTTGCTCTGGCCTCCACCGTGAGCCTGGCCTGGGGGCAGGGCAATTATTCAGCGCCATGCTGGCCGCTCCCTGTCCCCGCCCCATTCGCTCCGTCCCGGGTCTGACAGCCCATGCCGGCCCCGTCTCATCCCCGTTTCTTTTCTTTTCAACCATTTGTTTTTCAAAGCCATGACTAACTTTTTTCGCAAAAATACGCCCCTTGCCAGCCTGCTCTTTTCCGCTATCGTAATAGCCCTGAGCGGCTGCAAAAAAGATAGCCCCGATACGCCCACCCCGCAGCCCGTGCCCTCGGTGGTGTATGCGATAGGGTACGAGCCAAACGGTGCCAACACCTACGTGGCCAAGGTTTGGAAGAACGGCACGGCCACCGCCCTCACCGATGGTGCCAAACCTGCTTATGCGAGCGCCGTAGCGGTGGACGGCAGCAACGTGTATGTGGCAGGCTCTGAAACGAATGCCACCAACGTGCTCGTGGCCAAAATATGGAAGAACGGCACCGCTACGGCCCTCACCGACGGCACCAAATCTGCCAACGTGAGCGCTATGGCCGTAACGGGTAGCGACGTGTACGCGGCCGGCTACGAGGTGAATGCCGGTAATCAAGCCGTAGCCAAAATCTGGAAGAACGGCACGGCTACGGTCCTTTCCGATGGCACCAAGTCGGCCACCGTTTTGGCGTTGGCCGTAGCTGGCAGCGATGTGTTCGCGGCCGGGTGGGAAAATAATTCGGGGGGGAACTACTTCGCCAGGTATTGGAAAAACGGCACTGCTGTGAACCTAACGAACGGGGCGAAAGATGCCGACGGCAACGGCATAACCGTGGCCGGAGCCGACGTGTATGTGGCCGGCGACGAGCAAAATGCTGCCGGCTTTTACGCCGCCAAGATTTGGAAGAACGGCACGGCCATCCCCCTCACCGATGGTACCAGAACGGCCCGGGCCTACGCCGTGGGGGTGGTCGGCAGTGATGTGTACGCCGTTGGCTACGAAACCAATGCCGCGGGATTTGAAGTGGCCAAAATCTGGAAAAACGGCACCGCTACGGCCCTCACCGACGGCACGAAGCGGGCCCGGGCCCTGGCCATAACCATTGTGGGCAGCGACGTGTACGCGGCCGGCTATGAGCTAAGCGGGGGTGGGGTGGAAGTAGCCAAATACTGGAAAAATGGCACGGCGGTGAGCCTGTCCGACGGGGCAAAGGCGGCCCGGGTCACGGGGATTGTGCTTGGCCTGCAATAGCTGCCCTCTGCGCGCCTCGCTCCGCAGAGGGCGCGGCCGTGCGAAGACGTGCGCTATTACTGCTCGGCCAATTTTCGGCGCGTTCGCCGAGCTGGACTACGAACAGACCTCACTCAACATCCGGGTTGCGGGCAAGTGGTAGCCCGGCCCGGATGCCGTTGTTGTTTTTCACACACTTTTCTGCATTGCTGTTATGGAAACCCCCTGCCAACACCTGGAACTCGTTTTTCTGGCCTCAACCGTCACGCCCGCCTGGGGCGTGGGCTGGGCCTTTACTACTACGCCGGCTCCGCGCCCGCGCCCCACGCACAGCGCGCGGCCCGCCCGGCTTCGGCTGGCCATTGTTGCGGCTTCCTGAACTGCCCGGCCGCGCCTGCCCAGCCGGCCGCATTCCCCTGCGTAACCCCTTGGTTTTCTGCGCCGCTTCCGCTCGGTGCCTGGTTGCTTATTGCCCACGGTTTGCCACTGTTTATCGCCCTACGCCACTCTTTTTCATGAAAAGCCAATTCCTCACAGTCCTTTCACTGGCAGCTTTCCTGCTACCACTGACGGTCCAAGCCCAGGTGGGCATCGGTACTCCCACGCCCAATGCTTCGGCCGCCCTCGAAGTGCGCGCCACTGATAAAGGCGTGCTTTTCCCGCGGGTAAGCCTGACCGGGTTGGCCGACGCTGCGACCGTGCCCGCGCCGGCCCCGTTCCTGCTGGTTTTCAACACCAACCCGGCCATTACCGGGGGGCAGGGCTTTTACTACAACGCCGGCACGGCCGCCGCTCCCGCCTGGACCAAGCTCAATACCGGCACCGCGCCGGCCGGCAGCGGCTGGCTGCTGAGCGGCAACGCCGCCACCGACTCGACGACCAACTACCTGGGCACAACCGATAACAAGCCGTTGCGCCTGGGCATCGGCGGCCAGGAGCAGGCCCGGCTGCACGTGGACGGCGCCTTCTGGCTCGGCGACCCCAACGCGGCCAAAAACGTGCTGGTGGGCTACCAGGCCGGCAAGCGGGCGGCATCGGGCGGCGGTATCCTCAACCAATACGTGGGCTACCAGGCCGGAGCCAATACCACTTCCGGCAGCACGAATCAGTATGCGGGCTTCCAGAGCGGGCTCGGCACCACGACGGGCAGCAACAACCAGTTCGGCGGCTACCAGAGCGGCCTGCTGAACCGGACGGGCAACAACAACCTGTTCATCGGCTACATTGCCGGCCACGATGCCGTGGCGACCGACAGCCTGCACTTTGTGGGCTACGCGGCGGGCGCGAAAAACACCACGGGCAAGCACAACCATTTCGAAGGATACGAAGCCGGCACCAACACCACGACCGGCGCGGACAATACTTTCGGGGGCTTTCAGGCCGGGCGCGCCAACGTAACGGGTGGGGCCAATACCCTTTGGGGCTACCGGGCGGGCTATCGCAACCTGGTTTCCTTCAACACGTTCATCGGCCATACGGCAGGGCTGGCCAACACCAGCGGCCAGTACAACACGTTTACGGGCCACGAGGCCGGCCGCGCCAACACCACGGCAAATGAGAACACCTTTATGGGCGACGGGGCCGGCTACTCCGTTACCACGGGGAGCTACAACGCCTTTCTGGGCTCCGACGCGGGCCGGCTTACCACTACGGGCACCTATAACGTGTTTCTGGGCCGCGATGCCGGCTACAACAATACGGCCGACCGCAACGTGTTCGTGGGGCCGTCGGCCGGCTACAGCAACACCACCGGCACCCTGAATACTTACCAGGGCTACCGCGCCGGCTACGCCAACACCACCGGCGCGGGCAACGTGGCCCTGGGCGACTCGGCCGGCTACGCCAGCGTATCGAGCAGCGGCAACCTCTTCGTTGGGGCCGGGGCGGGCCGGCGCACCACCAACGCCGGCCTCGGCGCGCACAACGACTTCATTGGCTACCGGGCCGGCTTCTACAATACCAATGGCAACGGCAACCACTTTGTGGGCTACGAGGCCGGCTACAGCAACACCTCGGGCAGCTACAACCAGTTCGATGGCACTGCCACCGGCCTCGTCAATACCACCGGCAGCTATAACTATTTCAGCGGGTCCTCGGCGGGGGTTACCAACGTCACGGGCAGCTACAACCTGTTCATCGGCTCGCAGGCGGGCTACTCCAGCACCGTCGACGGCAACCACATGGTGGGCTACCAGGCCGGCATCAATACCAGCACGGGCGGCGGCAACACCTTCGAAGGCTACCAGACCGGTTATACCAACACCACCGGCTATAACAATACCTTCGAGGGCAACCAGGCTGGCAAAGCCAACACCACCGGCTACAGCAATACCTACCTGGGCTACCACGTGGGCGATGCCAACCAGGCCGGCAGCCGCAACACCCTGCTCGGCGCCGATGCGGGCGGCGGCATGACGGCCGGCTACGACAACACCCTCGTGGGCGAGCGCGCCGGCCTGGCCGTGAGCACCGGCGGCAGCAACGTGATGCTGGGTGCCCAGGCCGGCCGCCAGAGCACCACCGGCACCGACAACGTATTTGTGGGCATGGCGGCGGGCGTGCTGAATTCGACCGGCGACAAAAACACGTTTCTGGGCGGCGAAGCGGGCAATGCCAACGCCACCGGCGACAACAATACCTACGTGGGCTACGACGCCGCCGGGCAGATTGCCGACGCGACGGGCAACGTGGCCCTGGGCTTCGAGGCGGGCCGCGAAATCGGGGGCAGCTCCAACGTCAAGCTTGGCTACCAGGCCGGCAAGGGCCCCGGCTACTTCCCCGTGGCCGATGCCAGCTACGTGACGCTGGTGGGCTACCAGGCCGGCCAGAAAAACATCAAAGACAACCTCGTGGCCATCGGCTACCAGGCCGGCTTCGCCAATACCGGTACCCTCAACCAGTTTGTGGGCTACCAGGCCGGGCTGGCCAATACGTCGGGCTTCAACAACTATTTCAGCGGCTACCAGGCGGGCCTGGCCAACACCACCGCCAGCCGCAACCACTTCGTGGGCTACCAGGCCGGCAAGGCCAACACCAGCGGCACGGGCAACCACTTCGACGGCTTCCAGGCCGGAGTCGCCAGCAACAGTGGCAGCAACAATACCTTTCTGGGTAATCTGGCCGGCAGCTCCAATACCAACGGCGACGGCAACACGTTCGTAGGCCGCCTCGCCGGCAGTAGCAGCAACTACGCCGTCAACAATACCGCGCTCGGCTACAACGCCGGGGCCACCGCCGTGGGCAGCAGCCAAAACACCCTGCTGGGCAGCGGGGCCGATATCGCCAGCGATGCCGTGGGCAACTCCACCGCCATCGGCTACAACGCCATTGTGGGCAGCAGCGGCACCATGGCCTTTGGCAACTTCAACATGCAGCAGTGGGTGTTCGGGCGCAGCACGGCCGGCAGCAGCAACTACGCCCTGCAAGTGGGCGACCCTACCCAGACCGTGAACGGCAACGGGGCCTACCTCACCCGGGGCGGCGTCTGGACCAACGTATCCGACATCAGCCTCAAGGAAAACATCCAGCCCGTGGAAGGCTCCCAGGTGCTGGGCCTCATCCGCCAGCTGCCCCTCAGCCGCTGGACCTACAAGGGCACTAACGGTGAAACCCACCTCGGCCCCATGGCCCAGGATTTCTACCGCCTCTTCCACCTCGGCCTGAACGATACCAGCATCAGCACCGTGGACCCCGCCGGGGTAGCCCTGGCCGGTGTGCAGGAGCTGGCTAAGCAGAACGATGCCCTGAAAGCCGAAAATCAGCAGCTGCGGCAGCAGCTCCAGGCCCAGCTGGCCGGCCAGTCGGCGCTCGATGCCCGCCTGACTACGCTGGAGCTGGCCCTGCGGCCCGTGCCCGCAGCCCCGGTGGCCCAGGCCGGCCGCTAAGCAGCTGTCTGCGCTAGCAGGCGGAGTACCCCGCATTGGTC
>JALYUI010000717.1 GCA_030853845.1 Bacteroidota bacterium
CCGGAACGGCCGCCACGCCTGCTGGGCCTGGGTGCCGGAGAAAGAAAACAAAAACAGCGCGGCCAATAGGGGCCGCGCCCAGGAGTAGGCATGTTGCATAGCGGAGTAGCCTGATGTGGAACAATGCGCACAAGGTAAGCACTGTGAGCTACTTATGCTAAGGCTATGAACGCAGAAAGCCCCGCTCGGAACCGAGCGGGGCTTCTGTGATGAGCGGAAGACCAGACCTTGGGGCGGCGCAGTCTGGCCTTCCTAGACTCGTAGTCGCACTAAAGCGCGTTAACGAGTTTTGTCAGCTTGCTTTTATTATTAGCAGCTTTGTTCTTGTGGATGATGTTCTTCTTGGCCAGACGGTCCAGCATCGAAGTTACCTTCTTCAGCAACTCCTGAGCGGCCGTTTTGTCGGTCGTCGTGCGCAGCTTTTTGATGGCCGTGCGGGTGGATTTGTGCTGGTAACGGTTCAACACGCGCTTAGCTTCGTTGCTGCGGATGCGTTTGAGGGCCGACTTATGGTTTGCCATGAGTTGGAATATGTAGGAGCGTTGTGCTTGAGTTCTGTGTTTGGGAGGGCAAAGGTACGAAGCTGCCTGACAAATTCAAACCCCCGCCGGAAAAATATTAAGCTCCAGCTGCTGCCCGTGGTTATCGGAGTCGGACAAGGGCGGCGGAATATACCTGCGGCAACCTTTTTGGCTGATGCACCCATCAATCAGCGCTCCGACCGCTTCAGACAGGCTTTACTTTTCGTACATTAAATTAGTATGCATGCCGATTACTTGCGAACTTTACCGTTAGCTATTTCTATCCCACCCGCGTGTCCTATCATTTTCCACTTAGCCTGTCCTGCACATGCCCCTCGTTGCCGAAACCCACTATCAGTCGCCGTTTTACCAGTTCAACGGCCATTTGCAGACCATTGTGCCCAGCCTGTGGCGCACCGTGCCCGAGGTGGCCTACCAGCGCGAACGCCTGGAGCTGCCCGACGGCGACTTTCTGAATCTCGACTGGAGCCGCCTGCCCGAAATGCGCCCCCCCGACGGCCTGGCCATCGTGTCGCACGGCCTGGAGGGCGACGCCTCGCGGCCCTACGTGCGGGGCATGGTGCGCGCGCTCAACCGCGCCGGTTTCGATGCCCTGGCCTGGAACTACCGCAGCTGCGGGGGCGAAATGAACCGCCTGCTCCGCTCCTACCACCTCGGCGATACGGAAGATTTGGACCGCGTGCTGCGCCACGCCCTGGCCACCGGCCGCTACCGCCGCGCCTACCTGCTGGGCTTTTCGGCCGGCGGCAACGTCACGCTGAAATACCTGGGTGAAGACGCCGCCCGCGTGCCGGCTGAAGTGCAGCGCGCGGCGGTGTTCTCGGTACCGACAGATTTGAAAGCCAGCTCAGTATACATTGGCCGCCTGGAGAACCAGATGTATATGCGGCGCTTTCTGAAATCGCTGCGGCTGAAAGTGCGGGCCAAAGCGGAACTGTTGCCCGGCCAGGTCGACCTGGCGGGCATTGAAGAGCTGCGCAATTTTGAGGAATTCGATAACCGCTACACTGCGCCCATGCACGGCTTCGACTCGGCGGAAACTTACTACCAGTATGCCAGTTCGGGGCGTTATCTCAGCGGCATCCGGGTGCCTACGCTGCTCGTGAACGCGCAGAACGACCCCTTCCTACCGGCCTCGTGCTATCCGCGCGAAGTGGCGGCCGCTTCACCTTATGTATTCCTGGAAACGCCGCCTGACGGCGGGCACGTGGGCTTCGCCGAGAGCAATGGCGAATATTACTCGGAGCGCCGGGCAGTGGAGTTTCTGACGGCGGAAGTGCCGGCGTAGGAAAATCAGACCGTCATGCTTCACTGCGTTCAGCATGACGGTCTGAGGTTTTAAACGCTTTTACTTCGCCGGCACGAACACCACCTTCTTCGTTTCGAAGAACTCTTCCGGAAAGAAGTCGCTCAAATCAGTCACTTTCGCTTTCAGGCCCGATTCGGCTATTTCCTCTGCCAAATCGCCGCCTTTCAAATAATAAAGTCCCGCGCCGGGCGCGCCCTGTGGTTTGAAGCGATGGGCAATCCAGGGGTGGAAAGTGGCGAGGCGGGCCACGGCGCGGCTCACCACGTAGTCGTACTTGGCGCGGAGCTGCTCGGCGCGGGTTTGCTCGGCGGTCACGTTATTGAGGCCCAGGGCGGCGGCCATGAACTGCACGGCGCGGATTTTCTTGCCGATGCTGTCGACGAGATGGAAATGCACTTCGGGGAACATAATGGCCAGGGGCAGGCCGGGCAGGCCGCCGCCGGTGCCCACGTCGAGCACGGCGCTGCCCTTGGCGAACTGCACCACTTTGGCAATGCCCAGCGAATGCAGCACATGCCGCTCCGTGAAATTTTCCATGTCGGGGCGCGACACGAGGTTGATGGCTTCGTTGGTGGCCCGAAACTCGGTTTCAAACTCCTTAAAAAGCTGGAGCTGCTGCGGGGTGAGCGCGGGGAAGTGCTGCTGGAGAAGGTTCATGCGAACGGACTTAGTAAAACGGTCATTCAGAATGCAGCGCAGCGAAATGAAGAATCTCTACCACGAGAGTAATTACTTACTTCCACGGTAGAGACTCTTCATTTCGCTGCGCTGCATTCAGAATGACAAAACGACAAGCGGCGGGGCCTAAATAATCTGCTTGGTGTGCTTCACCATGTCATAGAGCAACTCACGGGCGCGGTGTAGTTGGGCTTTCACGGTGCCAAGGGGGGCTTTGAGCTCGGTAGCAATTTCTTCGTAGCTGAGCTCGTCGAAATAGCGTAGCGAAACCAGGCGCTGGTACTTGTCGGGCAGACGCGACACCACGTGGCGCATTATTTCGATTTTCTGGTTGCGCACGGCGTGCTCGGCCGGGTTCAGGTCGTTATCGCGGAAATCGATGGTGATTTCGTCGCCATTGTCGACTTTGATGGCCGAGTCAATCGACATGGTTTTGATTTTATTCTTGCGAATAAAATCGATGCAGTTGTTGGTGGCAATGCGGAACAGCCAGGTGCTGAACGCATACTCGGGGTTGAACTTGTGCAGGTTGCGGAAAGCCTTGGCAAACGCCTCAATGGTGAGGTCTTCGGCATCGTCCTGATTGCGCACCATTTTCAGCACAACGTGGTAAACGGGCTTTTTGTAGATGTGCATCAGCTCAGCGTAGGCCTTCTCGTCGCCGTGGTCCACGGCGGCGCGAATCAGCTTGAAGTCGTGCTTGGCTTTAGCTGAGAACTGCTTTTGAATATCCTGATTATTATTTATTTCCATCGAAGGGTGCGGTTGAGGAAGAGCGAAATTCCCAGAGCCAGGTATTGAACAAAATAAACCACATCGAGCACTGGCAGTAGCCCGACGTTTACGGGCTGGTCGAGGCGACGGCTCAGACGCGCATATACGGCGCTTACGAACATAGTTCGCAGAACCCATACCACCGCCAAAGGTACCCAATTGTTTGGCAAAAAAACTAGCACAACGGTAGCCAAATAGAACAACGTGTTGGCTAGTACGAAGGTGCCTATCCGCAATCGGTCGGCCAGGCGATAGGCCCGGCCAGCGGACAAATGCCGGCGCTTCTGCCGCCACCAGGCGCGCCAGGTGGCAGCGGGCTCGCTCAGGGTGTGGGCGGGCGGGTCGGCCACCACGGCCACACGCTGGCGGGCGCGCACCGCGTCCTGCACCAGCAGGTCGTCGTCGCCCGAGAGCTGGCGGATGTGCGAGGCAAAGCCCTTGGTGGCCGTGAAGCAGGCGCGGGTGTAGGCTAGGTTGCGGCCCACGCCCATGTAGGGCCAGCCGCGCCAGGCAAAGCTGAGGTACTGCGCGGCCGTAACCAGGGTTTCGTAGCGAATGAGCTGGTTGAGGAAGCCGGGCGCTGCGGCGTAGGCCGAGAAGCCCAGCACTACGTCGGCCCCGCCATCGTGAGCAAAGCCGCGCTGCATGAGGCGCAGCCACTGATTGGTGGCCGGAATGCAGTCGGCATCGGTGAACAGCAGGCGCGGGTAGCGGGTGGCTTTGATGCCGAGGGTGAGGGCGTATTTCTTAGGCGCGAAGCCCTCGGGGGTGCGGGCGATGGTGACGAGCCGGACCTTGTCGGGGTAATACTGGGCCAGCTGCTGGGCGTATAAATAGGTGTCGTCGTGGCTGCGGTCGTCGATGAGCACGATTTCGAAGGCAGCGGGGTAATCCTGCCTGAGCAGCAGCGGCAGCAGGCGGCGCAGGTTGTCGAGCTCGTTGCGGGCGCAGACGATGATGGAAACTGGCCCCGAATCAGGCCCGGACGCGGCGGCCTCGGCTTCGGGGGCGCGGCGGGCGAAGGGCCAGAAGTAGTAAGCGGCGTAGAACAGCTGCACCAGCACGCTGACTACCAATAGCCAGAAGAACGGGGATGTGGGAACGGGTACGCGCAGCAAGGGAAGCGGGGGGATGAGTCCGTAAAAGTACGGGGCGCGGAGCGCGCGGGTATCTTTGCAGACTGGTATGATGGCGGACTAAACCCGCACGTCATGCAGAGCGCAGCGAAATATCTCTACCGCAGAAGTAATTCAATCGGCCCAACGAAGCGGTAGAGATGCTTCGACAAGCGGACGCCAGATAAAGCATGACGTTCTTTTCAAAATTCCGCCGCTTCCCGCTTCTCCCCGCTTTCCCCGCATGACCTTCGACCTTCTCGCCCAAGACCCCACCACCAAGGCCCGCGCCGGCCGCCTCGAAACGGCCCACGGCACCATCGAAACGCCTATTTTTATGCCCGTGGGCACGGCTGGCACCGTGAAG
>JALYUI010000052.1 GCA_030853845.1 Bacteroidota bacterium
GTACCAAGCCCCGGCGAAGAAATAACGGCCCCTGTGGTCAGCGTCTCCTGTTCCCAATCCCGTCGGCTTGCGCGCCGAGTAGCTGAATGGGCAGCGCAACTGACGGTGCCGTTCGGATTCACCAACCAAAAGCCCGGCCCAATTGGGCTGGGCTTTTTGGTTGGCCCCTGGTGGGTATATGGTGCTAGGCCGCCACTTGGAAGCCTCCCGCCTGCCCGTTCGGCTACGTCGCTGGCCGCAGCTGCTACGGGGCACGGGGCGCAGGGGCCCGGCGGCGCAAAGGCCCGGCGGCGCAAAGGGCGGCCAACTTCCGGGCGAAGGCAGTGACAGCTCACAGAAACTTTAAAACAACCACGAGGCCGACTGCCAACAAAGAAACGGCCGTTTCTCACCGACGGAACGAATTTACACGTTAAGTACCCTTGGGGTGCAACGGGGAGGAACTTGCTGAAAAAGACGGTTTTGTGCCGCCCATCAGTTGCCGTTGAGGGAGGCAAGGGCTTTGGGGCCCCGACCTTTAATTTTTTGGTCAATGCGCCGCTGCTAAGCCTTTAATCAGCTCTCCATTTGCTTAGGCGCACCTACTACTCTTATTCTACCAGCCGAAATAATGAAAATATACATCAAATACATGGTCAGCAGGCGCTGCAAAATCTTAGTGCAGGACGAGTTGCACAAGCTTGGCCTACAGTACGGGGCGGTGGAATTGGGGGAAGTGGTAATAAAGGGCTCCATCACCGCGGCGCAGCGCCACGCGCTGGCCGCCGCCCTGCTGAAATCGGGGCTGGAGCTGATGGACGACAAAAAAGCGATTTTGATCGAAAAGGTCAAAAACATCATTATTCAAATAGTACACTACGATGAAGGAGGATTAAAGACAAAAAATTCTGACTTTATTAGTGAAAATATAGGACTCGACTATACGTACCTAGCTAATTTATTTTCGGAAACGACGGGTACTACCATCGAACATTACATCATTTCTCAAAAAATTGAACGGGTAAAAGAATTTCTTTTATACGACGAACTCACGCTTACGCAAATCGCTAATGAGCTAGGATACAGTAGTGTAGGGCATTTATCTAACCAATTTAAAAGAGTGACCGGGCTGACGCCCACGTATTTTAAACACATCAAGCAGTACAAGCGCCGCTTGGCCATCGAAGACGTGTGAATGATGCAAACAACTTATGCAATTATGTAAAATTTTCAGGAATAAGGCAGCGGACATTTGCCAGTGCGAAAAAGGCTTCACACTGGCAAAATCCTAAATTCATGAAAACACCTTTCCTCCTTATTGTGGCTTCGGTCACCTTACTGGTCTTCCCCAACGCGAGCAACGGGCAGACGGCGCCGGCCCTGGGCGCTGCGTCCGGCTTTGCCCTATTCACCGCGGTTGGGGCGGTCGACAACCATGGCCCCACGGTCATCAACGGCGACATTGGCACCAACGCTGGGGCCTTCAACGGGTTTCCGCCGGGCGTTGTCAACGGCAACATCCACGTGGCCGACGCTTCCGCGACGCAAGCAGCCACGGCCGTGCAAGCAGCCTACGCCCACATGTCGGGCATTACCTATGCCACGGAGAAAGCAGTGTACGGCGGCGTTCCGCCCGTGACGCTGCTGCCCGGCTCGTATTTTGTGAAAGAGGCCACTACGCTGGCCGGGACGTTGATTCTGGATGGGGGCGGCGACCCAAACGCAACGTTTTTCCTCATGGTGAACGGCGCCTTGACGACGGGTGCCAACTCCCGCGTGGTGGTGCAAAACGGTGCCAGCGCCAGCAACGTGTACTGGCAAATCAGGGGCCTAGCTACGCTGGGGCAAAATTCGGTAATGCGGGGTACGCTGCTCGTCGATGGCGCCATTAATCTGATTACCGGGGCCGTGCTGGAAGGCCGCGGCCTTTCGCGGGCGGGGGCCATTTCGCCCACTTCGGGCACGGTGGCGCTGCCCGTGCCGGCCGTGCTGCCGGCCCTCACCCGCACCTTCTGGCTGGGCGACCCGTTCGGCACGGGCACCACGGACTGGTTCACGGCTGGCAACTGGTCGAACGGCGTACCTACCAGCGCGTTGGACGCCGTGGTGCCCACGGGCACGGCCCCATACCCGCTGGTGGCCAGCGGCAGCGCGGCGGCCAATAGCCTCGTGGTGGGCGCTGGGGCCCGCTTCACGCAAGGCGGCGGCACCCTTGACGTGAAGGGCAGCGTGGACAACAGCGGCACCATCAGCGCCACGGCGGGCACCGTGCGTCTGAGTGGCACCGCGGCGCAGGCCATCGGCGGGGTAGGCAACACCCAGTTTTGGGGCCTGGCCGTTGCCAATCCCGCCGGGGCCAGCCAAGCGGGGGCGGTGAGCGTCCACGGGGCCCTGGCCCTGGCCAGCGGCAGCCTCGCCACCAACGGCCAGCCACTGACGCTGCTTTCCGACGCGGCCGGCACGGCCCTGGTGGACAACACCGGCGGCACCGTAAACGGCACGGCCACCGTGCAGCGCTTCATCGACCCCGCTTTCAACACCGGGGTGGGCTACCGCCACTACAGCTCACCGGTGGCCAGCACCACCTTCAACGACCTGGCCACGGCGGGTTTTGCGCCCATATTCAACCAAGCCTACAACACCACGGGTAACGCGGCCACGCCTTTCCCCAACGTGTTCGGCTACGACCAGGCCCGCGTGACGGACCCTGCCGACGCGACGCCTTCCTTTGACCAAGGCTTTTTAGTGCCCGCCGGCACCGACGCCCTGGGTGTGCTGAGTGGCTACACCGTGAACATTGGCGCAGGCCAAGTAGTAGACGTACAGGGCACCCTCACCAACGGCCCCGTGGCCCGCACGGGCCTCCTGCGCGGTGCCCAGCCCCAAAGCGGCTGGCAGTTCTTGGGCAATCCCTACCCTTCGCCCATCGATTTTAGTCAGGTGGCGGGCGTGACGCGCACCAACGTGGACGACGCCGTGTACGTGTACTACAGCACCGGCCAGTACGCCGGCCAGTACCGCACCTACGTGCGCGGCTTTGGCGACCCGAACGTGGCGTCCATGCAGGGCTTTTTCGTCCGCGTGAGTACCGGCCAAACAACGGGTAGCTTTGCCCTGAACAACGCCGTGCGGGTGACGACGATGGCCACCGCCACCCCCTTCAACCGGGGCACGGCCGACACGCGCCCGCTGGTGCAGCTGCGCTTGCAGGGCAGCGCCCGGCCCCTCACCGACGAAACGGCCGTGTACTTTGAGCAGGGCGCTTCGGCCGACTTCGACGCCCACTTCGACGCATTTAAGCTGCCCAACTCCTCGGGGCTGAGCGTGAGCAGCCTCACGGCCGGCAACGACTTGTCGGTGAACGGCCTGGCGCTGCTGACCGGGGCCACCACCGTGCCGCTGAACGTGCACGTGCCCGCCGCCGGCACTTACGCTTTGAGTGCCACCAGCTTGCTCAACTTCGGCACTGGTGCCCAGGTGCTGCTGCTCGACACCGAAACCGGCGCGCGCATCGACCTGGCCCAGCAGCCGAGCTACACCTTCCAGGCCAGCGCCCCGGCGCTGCTGGGCCGTTTTGCCTTATACTTCAAGCCCGCCGCGGCGCTGGCCGCCAGCCCCGCCGCGCTGGTGCAGCAAGTGCAGGTGTACCCGAACCCCGCGCGGGGCAGTTTCACGCTGCTGCTGCCCGCTGAGCTGAGCCGCACGCCCGTGTCGGTTCGGGTCGTCAACCAGCTCGGCCAACTCGTGTTGGAGCGCACGCTGGCCCCAACGGCGGCCAGCGCCCAATTCGATGCGTCGGCCTTGGCTCCGGGCGTGTACTCGCTGCGCCTCACCTCGGCCAACGGCCAAGTGGTGAAG
>JALYUI010000053.1 GCA_030853845.1 Bacteroidota bacterium
GGTTGTAGGTGTATTCGGCGGCCGGGCCGGCCGTGGTGGGCAGGGGCTGCCAGGTTTTGGATGGCTCACGGAAAAACACGCCGTCGCCCTCGGTGGCCAGCCAGAGGCGGCCGTCGGCATCTTCGGCCAGGCTGCTGATGTCGAGGCCGGTGTGGGTGAGGCGGTAGGCGGCAAATTTCTGCGTGCTGGGCTCGAAGGCGGCCAGGCCGGTACCGTGGCTGCCCACCCAGATGCGGCCGGTTCGGTCGGCCAGCAGGGCGGTCACGGTGTTGTGCAGAAGCCCATTGGCGGTGGTGAAGTGGCGCAGCGGCCGGGCCGGGTCGGTGGGCAGGTTGTAGAGGCCCTCGGCGGCCGTGCCTACCCACAGGCCAGAAGCGGGCGACCAGGCCAGGGCGGTAACGTTGAAATCGGAATTGCTAGGCAAGCCGGGCGCTGCCGCCGAAATAAGGTCTGGCCGGGTCACGATAAAGAGCCCCGCCGCCGTGCCCAGCCAGAACCCGCCGCCTAATGCCGTTGGGCGCGGCAACAAGGCCTGCACCGACCTTCCTGCCAGGTCGGGAGCCACAAAGTTGCCATTCTGAAACCGTACGGGGTGATTGCGTTGCAGCTGAAAAAAACGGTTGCCGCCAAAAGCCGCCCAGGCTTCGGTAGCTACTGTAGAGCCGGTGGTAGCGAGGCCCGGCCACTGGCCCGCCGCGCTGGTCGGGTACGGCTCCAGCCGCAGGTGCCGGTCCGAATGCCGCCATAGGCCCTGGCCGGCGGTGCCCAGCCAGGCGTTGCCCTCGCGGTCCTCCAGCAGGCAGCTGATGGTAGTGCCGGCCGGCAGGCGCAGGCGGTAGCGGCGCTGGTAGCGGCCAATGGCGGCGGTATCGACGGGCGAAGGGCCGTCGGCGGACAGGGCCAGGCCAGCGGGCAGGGCGGCGCGGGCGCTGGGCCGGAAGGGGCCGGTGGCGGTTTTCTTCACCGAGATACCGCCCTGGTAATGGCCCACCCAAAGCGCGCCGGTGGCGGGGTCTTCGCGCAGGCTCACCACGAAGTCCTCGGCCAGTCCGTCCTTTTGGGTGAAAGTGACGAAGCGGCTGCCGTCGTAGCGCACCAGTCCGTCGCCGGTGCCCAGCCAGAGGAAGCCCTGCCGGTCCTGCGCCAGCGCGTAGATGAAAGGTGCTCGCAAACCCTCCGTGGGGCCGAACTGCCGCAGAAACACCTGCTGCGCCCGCGCCGGCTGGTTCAGCAGTAGCAGCAACGCCAGCAGCCCGAGCAGCAGCAGGCCCAGGCGGCGAACGTAGAGAATGCGGAGCAGTGGTTTCAAGCCAATAAAGTGCCCGGGCCGGTGTAAGGGCGGGATGCCGCTGCAAGGTAGAGCCGGTACGGGCGCAGCGGACTTGGTTTCCGCCCGGCTGGGGCCGGGGCCGGTTGAAACCGGGGGAACTCCCGTTAGGCCGAGGCGTGGGGTTGACTTCGTTGGCTGCTCGATGGTTGCCCGGATAATGCAGCCGGTACGACTCGCTAACCGCACCCACTGCTTGAAAAGCTGGGTCCGGTTCGTTCGAGGTGTGTAGCCTCACGGGAGGGGAGCCTAATGCCGCCGTAAGCTGTCGGCGAAGCCGTATCAGCGCAAGCGAAAACGCAACCGGGAAGTAGCTGGGAATAAGCTTTTTCTAAGCTGCCGGCCTGCGCGGGCTGAAAACGTGCGTGTATAGTAGGTGTATACTTCGTTCGAACTCGGCCTATAGTAGGCCGGACGAGGGAAATTGCACCTTAGCTGGAGCCGGTGGCGGGAATTCAGCGTGTTGTTGCAGCGGGCTGGAGCCTGCCCGATAGTCGGCACGGGGCTGGAGCCCTGCCGGGTACGACCCCGCGCCAACCGTAGCCATCCGCCCCGCGCGGACTCGCAGCGTCCACGCTACGGCTTACTTGGCCGTTACCTTGAACTCGGTGCGGCGGTTGAGCTGGCGGCCGAGCTTGCTGGTGTTGGGGGCCACGGGCTGGCTTTCGCCGTAGCCGATGGCGGCGAGGCGGGCGGCGGCAATGCCGTGCTGGGTGAGGTAGGCGACTACGGCCTGGGCGCGGCGCTGGCTCAGGTCCTGGTTCATGGCGGCCTCCCCCACGTTGTCGGTGTGGCCGGCCATTTCCAGCTTCAGGGCCGGGGTTTCGGCGAGGAGCTTTTGCAGGCGCTCCAGCTCGGCGGTGCTTTCGGGGCGCAGGCTGGCCTTGCCCGAGTCGAAGAAAATGTTGCGCAGCACGATGACGGTGCCCACTTCCAGGCGCTTCAGCGGAATGTCCTTGGTGACTTCGGCGAAGGCCGCGCCGGCCGGCAGGTCGAAGTTTTCGGAGTGAAACAAGTAGCCGTCCTCCCGCACCACGATGCCGTAGTTGGTGCCCGAGGGCAGACTCACGAGGTAGCGGCCCGAGGTGGCGTTGCTGCGGAAGGTGGCAATGGTCTGGCCGCTGGCGTTGTCTATCAGGTCGATGCTGGCGGCCAGGGGCTGCTTGGTCGCGTCGTCGGTCACGGTGCCCTTCAGAATGGTGACCTGCGCGGTAGCTACGGCCACGGCCGGGGCCAGCACCGTTTGCGAAACCGGGGCCAGCCGCGAGGCCAGCAGCTGGTTTTCTTCGCTGAGCACCGGCGGCTTTTCCGGCCCCAGAAACGTGATGCGGTAGATGTCCTTGCCGCCGAGGCCACCGGGCCGCTCGCTGCTGTAGTAGCCGTGCCGCCCCGAGGCCGAGGTCACGAAAAACACGTCGTCGTCGGGCGTATTGATGGGCCAGCCCAGGTTTTCCGGCGGGCTCCACTTTCCGTTCTCAAACACCGATTTGAAGATGTCGTAGCCGCCCATCGAGTTGTGGCCTTCCGACGAAAAGTAGAGCGTGCGGCCATCGGGAGCCATAAATGCGCCTTCCTCACCGCCGCTGGTGTTAATGGTTGGCCCCAGGTTCACGGGCGGGCGGTCGGCGGTCAAATCCACTTTGTAGATGTCGGAGCTGCCCACGCCGCCCGGCCGGTCGCTCACGAAGTACAGGTAGCGGCCATCGGGCGAGTAGCTGGCCGAGCTTTCGTGAGCGCTGGTGTTGATGCGGCTGTTCAGGCGGCGGGGCTTCTCCCAGGTGCGGCCGCCGAGGGTGGTTTCGAGCAGGTCGCCGCCGTTGCTGCTCACGTACACGAGCATGCGCTGGCCGTCGGGCGAGAGGCCCACGGTGGCATCGTGGTCGTCGGTGTTCACGGGCGGGCCGAGGTTCTCGGCCGGGCTCCAGGCCTTGCCGCGCCAGCTGGCCTGGTAAATGTCCTCGTAATAGCCATCCAGCCCGGCGGGCTTTTTGCCGCCCGTCGAGCCGCTCCGGCGCGAGGTGATGAGGATGGTCGATTCGTCGGCCGAAATAACGGGGCCGTAGTCCGAGCCGGCCGAGTTCAGCTCCGGCCCGGCGTTGTCGATGAACACGCGCACGGGGTGGGCCATCAGCTGCTGGCCGTTGCGGCATTCCTGTAGGCGGCGCTGCAATTCAGTGGCCGTTACCGCGCCGGCCTCGCCGTTGGCGGTGGTGCCGGCCACGGGGGTGGCCAGTTGGTATTCGGCGGTGGCCTCGCGCCATTTGGCATTCAGGTGCAGGGCACGGGCCAGCAGGTAGTGGGTGCGCGGGTCGGCGGTGGCGTCGAGCTTGGCCGCTTTTTGCAGGTAGGGCAGGGCGGTGGGCTTGGTGGTCGAATGCAGGTAGCAGTCGCCGATTTTTACATTTAGGGCCGCGTTGCTGGGGTTGAATTCCTGGGCACTCAGCAGGTGGGGCAAGGCCTGGGCGAAGCGCGGCGGGTCGGCGTAGTATTCGGTTTCGCCGGCCTTCAGCTCGCGCTGAGCCTCGCGCAACCCGTCCTTGTTGTCGCCGAAATTAGCTTTAGTGAAATCCACGCTCTGGGCCGCCGCCGGGTGCAGCGATGCGCTCAGCAGTAACAGAAACAGCAGCGGCAACCGGTTCAGGAGAGGCATGGGAAAGGGGAGTTTGAACGTCATGCAGAGCGCAGCGAAGCATCTTTACC
>JALYUI010000057.1 GCA_030853845.1 Bacteroidota bacterium
CAGATTAAAACCTACGCCGGAGTGGGCCTCGACGATGCCGCCGCCTCGGTGCGCCTCGACCTGACCCCGCAGGGCTTCCACGCCCAGGTACTCACCAGCGGCGGCCGGAGCTTCTACATCGACCCGGTGCGCCGCACCGATGCCCAGCACTACCTGGCCTTCTACAAAACCGACATGAACCGGGCCGCCGCCGGCCCCATTCCGTCGTGCGATTTTCAGCTGACCCCGGCCGACAAACTGGGCCTTGAGGCCCGGCAGCAGGCCGCCGGTCGTGTGGCCTCGGGCTCGGCCAGCGGCGCACAGCTGAAAACCTACCGCCTGGCATTGTCCAACACCCCGGAATACGCCGTGACCAAGGGCAACACCCTGGCCGGCGTAGTGGCCGGCGAGGTGGCCACCGTGAACCGCGTGGTGGGCGTGTACGAGAAAGAGCTGGCTGTGCGCATGGTACTGGTAGCCAACAACGACCAGTTGGTTTTTTTGAGCGGCACGGGCACGCAGCCTTCGCCGGCTTTCAGCAACAGCAACGGCAGCGCCCTGCTGGGCCAGAACCAGTCGAACGTCGACCGCATCATTGGCTCGGCCAACTACGACATCGGCCACGTGGTAAGCACCGGCGGGGGCGGCATAGCCGGCCTGGGCGTGGTATGTAACAATACCCGCAAGGCTAACGGCGTAACGGGCCTGCCCAACCCGGTAGGCGATGCCTTCGACATCGACTACGTGGCGCACGAAATGGGCCACCAGTTTTCCGGCAACCATCCTTTTAATGGCAACGCCGGCAGCTGCGCGGGCGGCAACCGCAACGCCAATACTGCCTGGGAGCCCGGCTCGGGCACGACCATTATGGCCTATGCCGGTATCTGCACCACTACCAACGACTTACAGCCGCACTCCGACGCTACTTTCCAAACGGGTAACTTTCAGGAGATGCGCGCCTTTATCGCGGCGACTTCCTGCGCCACCACCTCGGCCACTGGCAATACCGCGCCTGTGGTAACGGCTCCGGCTGGCGGCAAAACGATGCCCATCGGCACCCCCTTTAAGCTGACAGCCACGGCCACCGATGCTGAAAACGACCCCCTGACGTACATGTGGGAAGAGCTGGACCTCGGCCCGCAGCAGGCCCCCAACGACGCGCAGGTGGCCGGCCAGAACGTGCCGCTGTTCCGCTCGTTCGTGCCCCTGACCAGCGGCACGCGCTACTTCCCGCGCCTAAGTGACCTGCTCAACAACACCACCGTCATCGGCGAGCGCCTGCCCACGGTGAGCCGCGCGCTAAACTTTCGCTGCACGGCCCGCGATGAGCACAGCGGCACCGTGGGCGTAATTGGCGGCGTTGACTACAGCGCCCTCGTGACGCTGAGCGTGAGCAGCACCGCCGGCCCCTTCGTGGTGCTGGAGCCCAACACGGCCGTGAGCTGGGTGGGCGGGGCGGCCCAGACCGTGACTTGGGACGTGGCCAACACCAGCAGCGCCCCGGTGAGCTGTGCCACGGTCAACATTCGCCTGAGCCTGGACGGCGGCCTGACCTATCCGACGACGCTGGCCACGGGCGTGCCCAACAACGGCTCGGCCATCGTGGTGGCTCCCAGCCCGAGCAGCAGCCAGACCCAGGCCCGCATTATGGTGGAAGCGGCCGACAACTACTTCTTCGACATCTCGAACGCCAACTTCACCATCACTACGCCGGCTCCCGGCCCCACCATCACCAGCTTCTCGCCGGGCGGCGGGCTGGCCGGCACGGTCGTTACCATCCTGGGCTCGAACTTCGCCGGAACTACCAGCGTGACGTTCAACGGCACGGCCGTTACTGCCTACACGGTGAATTCGGCTACCCAGATTACGGCTGTGGTGCCCACCGGCGCTACCACCGGACCCATTTGCATAACCGCGCCTTTGGGTACGGTCTGCTCTACGGTTTCCTTCATCGTGGGTCCGCCACCCACTATCACCAGCTTTACGCCCACCAGCGGCCCGGTAGGAACCAGCGTGGTCATTACGGGCACCAACTTCACTGGTACCACGCGCGTAGTATTCAATACTACGCCAGCCACTATTTACACGGTGAACTCGGCTACCCAGATTACGGCCACGGTACCGGCGCAAGCTACCACCGGCCCCATTGTGGTAACCACACCCGTGGGTACGGCCACCTCGGCCACGCCTTTCACGGTGATTCCAGCTCCGGTGATTACTTCGTTCTCGCCCACGGGCGGGTTGGCAGGTACCACAGTTGTCATTACCGGTGTGAACTTCACCGGGGCCACGGCCGTCACCTTTAACGGCATCGCCGCCCCGGGCTTCGTGGTGAATTCCAGCACGCAGATTACGGTGAGCGCGCCGGTAGGGGTTACTACCGGCCCCATCCAGGTAACCGGGCCGGGCGGCACCGGCACGTCGACCACCAACTTCCTGGTGCCGCCGCCCAACGACTTGTGCGCTGGCGCCATTGCCCTCACCTGCGGCCGGGCTCCGGTGTTAGGCACCAATGTGGGCGCTACTACCACCGGCGACCCCACCGCTACCTGCGGCGTGAGCGTGCAGGGTCCGGGCGTGTTCTACTCCTTCGTGGGAACCGGTGCTCCGGTAACACTTTCGACCTGTAACACCGGGACCGACTTCGATACCAAGCTCTTCGTGTACACGGGCGCTTGCGGCAGCCTCACCTGCGTTGGCGGCATCGATGACGGCGGCTGCACGAACGCGCAGGCCAATCAGTATTCCTCGACCTATACCTTCACCTCGGCCTACGGCGTCAATTACTACGTGATGATTGGCGGCTACAGCTCGGCAAGCGGCAACTTCGCCATTAGCCTGACGTGCGCCACGCCGCCGGCCACGCCTATCATCACCAGCCTCACCCCCAGCAGTGGCCCGATTGCGTCGAGCTTCATTATCGAAGGCACGGGCTTTACCGGAGCTACGGGCGTGAAGTTGAACGGCACCACGGCCAGCTATACGATTACCGATGCGCAGCACATCACGGCCGTAGTACCTGCCGGGGCTACCACCGGTAATGTGGTGGTGTCTGTCGGCAATGGCATTGCCAGCAACGGGCTGCTCTTCACAGTGCTGCCCGCCCCCACGGTAACGGGTCTGAGCCCGGCTTCCGGCTCGGTTGGCACCACCATCACCATCACCGGCACCAACTTCACGGGCGCTACCTCGCTCACCCTTAATGGTGTTACTATCACGGGCTTCGTGGTGGTAAATGCGACAACCATCACCTTCGTGGTGCCGGCCGGGGCCAGCAGTGGCAACGTGGTCGTGACCACTCCCAACGGGGCGAGTACGGGTACGCCTTTCACCTTCACGGTTGTGTCGGCCGCCGCCGCCGCCCAACTCAGCGAGTTCAGCGTGTACCCCAACCCCGTAGCGGGCCAGGGCAACCTGCACCTGAAGCTGGCCACGGCCACCACTTCGGCCCAAGTGACGCTACGCAACGTGGTGGGCCAGACGGTAGCTACCCGCACCTTCAGCGGCACGGGCACCGAGCTGCCCATGAGCGGGCTCGCTACCGGTACCTACCTGCTCACGGTGCAGGCCGCCGGCCGCGCGCCCAGCGTGCAGCGCGTGGTAGTGGATTAGTGAGAATAACTGCATTAAAAATGCCCGTCTGGAATTTCCAGGCGGGCATTTTTGCTTTCGGAGTGCGGAAACTGACGGGGGCCATACAGCTAGATGCTGCTAGGGTAAACTTGGTCAGGCGGCGGCCTGTCCTCAACTTATGTCTTGCCGCTTGCCAACAAGGCATTGGCCCGGAATTACTTCAGTAACCAACTGGCCGGGAGGGCCAGACGGATACGCTATTCGGCTGTCGGATTAGCAGCGGGAGCTTCCCCGGGAGCCGGGGCGGCGGCGTCACCTGCGGGCCGGGGGCCGCGCTTGCGGTTGCGACCACCCCGGCTGCGGCTGCGCTCGCCGTCGGCG
>JALYUI010000089.1 GCA_030853845.1 Bacteroidota bacterium
CCGGCGCAGCGCGGCTCAGGGCGGCCGGGGTGCCCGGCAGGGTGTAGCTTTCGATGACCAGCTCATACACGTTCGAAACGGTGTTGCCCGAGGGCGAGTAGTAGGAGGCCAGCAGGGGCACGGCATCGGCCAGAATCGAGATGTATTCGGTGGCCAGCATGCTGCCCTCCGGGTTCGCGGGTGCCCAGGGGTTACGGTACACGCTTTCCTCCAGCACCTGCGCGGGCCAGGAAAACGAATAGAAAACCTCGCTGTTGCTCAGCCCGCCAAAGGCCGCGCCCTGAAACAGCTGGCGGATGGTTTGCGTCACCTGGTCGCCCAGGTTGGTGTCAGTCAGAATGCTCATGCGGGCGAAGATTTGGGAGGAAGAAAAAAAGAGGCCGAAGGCTGCGGGAGCCTTCGGCCTCGGTTGGCCGGCGTGCTGATTACGGCTTTAGCAGTTACCGGATAGTCGTTCAACGGCGTGCCACACCCCTCGCCCCCTCGCCGAAAAGGAGAGGGGGAGCCTGACGCTCCGCAAATCCGGTGTCCCTCCTTTTCGGAGAGGGGTCAGGGAGTGAGGCGCTCGTGGAGGGTGATTAGCTGGTGATTGCTGGTATTCTGCTTAAAGTGGCCCTGCCTGCCGGCGGCGCGGGCTAGCCGGCCACGGCCTGGGCCGCCGGAGTCGCGTCGGCCGCGTCGGCCGCCGCCCTGGGGGTGGGGGGCGAGAGCGGCGTGAGCGTGTTCACCCAGCCGATAATCTGCAGGCCGGGGTTGCTGATGGTTTTGCCGTCGAAGGTGGAGTTGGATTTGGTGCTGCTCGTTTCGGTAGCGTACGAGCCCTCGATGGCGAAAGGCCCCCAGCCGAACGAAGCCGACGACTTCATCTTCGAGGAAATCATCTCCGAGTCGTCGTGGCCCCAGTTGCCGGTAATCTGCAGGTCGCGCACGGCCACGAAGCTGGTCGACAGCACGGGCATGGGGGTGTTCAGGGGCTGGTCGCGCTGGCCGTTGGAGATGCCGCCGGGCGGGAAGGCGTCGCCCATGTTCCAGCCGCCCAGGCTGAAGAGCAGGAAGTTGAGCCAGGGCCGCTCGATGCTGATGCGGGCAAACTTAAAGCTCACCTTGAGCGAAGACGTGTCTTTCGACATCTTCGTGTGGCTGTCCTCCTTTTCGAAGCTGCCTCCGCCGCTCCACAGCCCCCACGAGGCCTTCGCGCCCGCCGAAGACGAGCTGAAGTCGGAAGACGAGCTGGTGCGCAGCGAGCTCGAATCGACCGTAATGGCGGTCCACTGCGCGGAGGCATTGGGGGCAAACCAGTTGGCCGGCTGGGCGTAGGTGGCCCACCACTGCGAGCCGGGGTCGACCACGCCGGCCCGCTGCATCAGCTGGAACTGCCGGCGGGCCTGGGTAAAGGCCTGGCCTACCTGGTTGTTCGAGCTCTGGGCCAGGGTGGCCAGGGCGTCTTCCACCTTGGTTTGCTGGGCGTTCTGCAGGTCGTTTTGGGCCGACTGCACCGCCGACTGGAACGTGGGGCCCAGCAGCGACCACTTGCGCTGGTCCTCGGGCTTGCTCATGTCGTACTGGAAGTAGTTGGCCATCAGGGCCACCACGGCGTTGTTGTAGGCAATGAGCTTGCGCTTGTAGTTGCCGTACACGGGCGAGTCCACCTTCACCGTTACCTGCTTGCCGCTGTCGTCGTAGTCGGTGCCGTCGGTGTTGAGGTAGTTGAACGCCTTGTCGTAGGCTTCCTTCTCAGCCGGACTCACGGGCGGGGGCACCACCTGGGCATTCACCACGAGGCCGTACATTTTGCTCACCTGGTTGCCATTGGGCGACGTCACCGGGAAGAGGGACTGGTTGTCGTCCACGAGCCGGGAAAACTTCTCGGTGGCGGCGGTGCTGCCCGTCGGGTTGGCCGGGCTCCAGGGGTTGGCGAATTCCGCCACGTCGATTTGCTGGCCGGGCCAGTTCAGCGTCAGGAAGGTCTTATCGGCCTGGCTGGCCGATTTGCCACTCATTCCCTGCGGCGGGTTGGTGAAAGCGGCGAACAGGTTGTCGTAGATTGCCTGGGCAATCTGGGCTTCGTCTACTGCCATAATGGGAGGGGTTTTGGGTGTGGTTGGTGATTGAAAAAAACCGTTGCACAATGATAGATAGCCAACCTGAGAAAGTGTTCTGTTAATAATTAAATAAACTAAATTCAGGTATATGTACTGCCCGTATTTCTAACCTGTTTCCACCGTATTGCCCGTATTTCTACCTGCTTACCAAAAAAATCTGCCCGTTGGCACCGCTGTAGCCGCCACCGCCACCAAAAAAAAGGGCTGACCCACCGGGTCAGCCCTTTTCGAAGGCCGGCAGTTGCAGCGCCGGCCGCTGGTGGGAACAGTTATTGCCAGGTGTCGGTGCGGGTCTGGCTGGTGCCGCTGGGCGTGAAGGTACGGTCGGCGCCGCCTTCCCAGAGTACGTTGCCGGCCGCGTCCTTGCGGATGTATTTATAGCTCACCGCCGTGCCGCTGGTCAGGTTCACGGTGCCTTTCCACACCGGGTAGGCCGCGCCGCTGAGCTTGATGGCGCTGGCCGCATTCCAGGAGCCAAGCTGGGCGGTACTGCCCACCACGTACACATCCTGCCCGCTCACGGTGTTCGAGTAATTCACGTTGAAAGCCACGGCCGTGGTGCCGGTACCCCCGCCGCCGCCGCCGGCAGTGCCGCCGGGCACCCACACGGCATACGAGCGGGCACCCACCGGGAACACCGCGTAGCCGCTGGCGTTGGTGGTGATGGTGCCGGAATTGTTGCCCGTGGCATCGGTCAGGGCCACGCTTTTGAAGGGCGTGGTGATGCCCTTGCTGGCCGCGCTGCCGCCGTCGTTGAGCAGCATCAGCAGGCCCTTGTGCGAGGCATCGCCGGCGCGGGAGTAGGCGTACACGTTGGCATCGTTCACGCTGGTGTACTCGGCCGCCGCGCCGTAGCCATTGGCTTTGCGGATGCCAATGAGCTTCTTAATCTGCGCGCCCAGGCCGTACTCGTAGTAGTCGCGGTAGAACACGCAGGGGTAGCCCTTGTCACGAGTCAGGATGTAGGCGTAGGCCAGCATCTTCAGGTTGGAAACCGGCGAGAACAGTGCGCCGCCGCTCTGGTCGGTATCGTGGTTATCGACGAAGCTCACCGACAGCGCGCCGTTGGCCTCGGTGAAGCCGGCGAACTGCAAGCCGCGCATGTCCCAGCTGCCGTTGCCGTTGCTCATGTCGTTGAACAGGTAGTGCAGAGGCACGTCGAACAGGCTGGTGCGGCCGCCGGTGCTGGCGGCGTAGTTGTTCATGTCGCCCAGGTTGCGGAACCAGGCCTCGCTCACGGCGAAGCGCGTGCCGCCCTTCACGGCGTCGAGCCACTGGTTCACGAAGGGCGTGTAGATGTGCTTGGTGGCGTCGAGGCGGTAGCCGTCGAGGCCCAGCTTATTGGTAATCCAGTTGCCCCAGCCAATGGTTTCGTTGACGTTCGAGGGGTTGTTGTTGTACTGAATCTCGGAGCCGAGCAGGTTGTCGTAGGCGTCGCCGTTGGCGTAGGGCTGGAAATCGTAGGCTTTCCATTGGTACCAGCCGTTGTTGGGGGCCTGCTGGGTAGCGGTGAAGTTGCCCCAGTGCCACTGGTAGTTGCTGTAGGTGTTGTTGCGGCCGGGGTAGGTGAAGCTGGTGTACACGTTGTACTGCCCATTGGCTAGCTCTTGGTTATCGGCCGAGGTGAAGTGGTTCATCACCATGTCCTCATACACCTGCACGCCCTGGCCGTGCAGCGCCCCAATGGCACCTTGCAGCTGCGAAATCGTACCGTAGCGGGTGGCCACGGTGCCTTTCTGGTTGAACTCGCCCAGGTCGTAACGGTCGTACACGCCGTAGCCCACGTCCTGCGCGCCCGAGCCCTTGTAAGCCGGCGGCAGCCACACGGCCGTGATGCCGGCCTGGCTCAGCTCGGTGGCTTTGCTGCCCAGGTTCTGCCACCAGCTGCCGGCGGCCGTGCTGATGGGCGTGTTCCAGTAGAAGCCCTGCATCATCACCCCATTCACTACGGTAGCATTGCTGCCGATGGGAGCCGCCGCCAGGGGCGCGCCGACATTCGGGTTCAGGTTCTCCTTGGCACAGCCGCCGAGTAGGAGTAGGGCCGCAGCCAGGGCGGCCCCGGAGGTGCCGCGTAGCAATGCTTTCATAATGGTGGGAATTTTGGTGAGAAACACTGCAAGGTATTACGGCAGTTACTTCCCTGCAAAGTTCAAAAATTTCCACGTCAGTAATTTTCAATAGTACAAAGTTTGTAATTTATATAATTACAATAAATTGCCAGCATACAAACGTTTGCAATTGTGCTACCTATAAAATTGCGCACCAAAAAATAAATATATTAAAAAGGTGAGTGCTTACTCACAAAAATTGAGCAAGCGTTTGCATTAGAAATGTTACAAACGTTTGCGCACTAGATGGTGGTTTTACGGTAAGTGTGCACTCACGGTCAGCTCGGCTGCTGGTGTGCCCCCCGACCTTACTGCCCCAGTCGCCCGGTGCCCAGCCAGCGCAGCACCGGGTAGCGGTTGTGGCCGGGCTCATGGTAGGGCGAGTTCTGATACACCCATTCGAGCTGGGCCGCGCCGCTGGCGGCGAAGGCGGGGTTTTGCTGCTTCAGCGTTTCGAGGCGCTGGCGCAGGGCCGGGTCGTGGCGCAGCAGCTCGGCGGCCAGGTCTTCAAACACGTAGTCGGAGAAATGCTCCTTCTGCTGCAACACGCTATCGAAGAAGCCCCAGGCGAAAAACGAGTCGGTGGCCTGCGGCTCCAGCGTTTCGAGCAGGTAGCGCGGCGCGGCCTGCCCGTTCAGGTAAACCACAAAGTCGCCGGGCGCAAAGGTGAGGGTTTCAGTGGTGGCGTGCAGCTGCACCTGGCTGTGCAAAAAATGGCCTTCGTAAGGCTTAGGCGCGCTTTTATAGTCGTCGATGTAGTAGGTTTCCACCGGCACCGTCACCGGCTGGCTCAGGGTTTCGAGCTGCACGCCGTTGCGACGCAGCGTGGCTACCACCTCGGCCCAGGCCTGCGGAATGAGGTAGGCCGTGGGCCGGCGGGCCGTGTGGGTGGGCGTGGCCGAATTGTAGTAGGGTACCGGGCGGGTGTAGGGCGCCGTGCGGTCGTAGTACAGGCGCGGCTGCCCGCTTACCTCGCTGGGCTTGTGCCGGGCCTCGTAGCCCCGGAACGGCCTGGTTTCGGAAGGCTTATCGGCCAACTCCCAGGCCAGGGGAAAATCCGGCTGGGTGGCCTGGGCTGCGTCGGCCGCCGCGCGGGCCGCCGCCAAGGCCGGAGCCTGCCGCTGCACGGTTTCGAGCATGGTCAGCAGGAAGTCGTAGGTGGCGTGCACGCGGGGCGCGAAGGCCTTCAGCATGTGCGTTTCGGGCATGAAGCCGATGGTGTTGAACAGCGCCGCGTAACCGGTGGAGTAGCGTGGCGACTCGAGAAAAGCGCGCAGCCCGCTCTCGGGCGTTTCGCCATTGAAGTCCACGTACGGGGTCATGGGCCACTTTTTTTGCTCCATGCCCTGGTAGAGGGCGGGCAGCAGCTGGCTTTGCAGGTACGCGCCCAGGGCCGGGGCCAGCTTGTCGTGCTGGGTGGCAATCAGGGTGATGGTATACTGGTAGTCGGCCCCGTTCGAGGTATGGGTTTCCACGAACAAGTCGGGCCGCCACTTCTGAAACAAGGCCGCGAACGAGCGGGCGTTGCGCGAGTCCTGCTTGATGTAGTCGCGGTTCAAATCGAGCCGGCGCGCATTGCCCCGGAAGCCGTAGGAGGCCGGCCCGTTCTGGTTCACACGGGTGGTGGCGTTGCGGTTCAGCATGCCGCCCACGTTGTACACCGGCACCAGCACGATGGTCACCCCCTCCAGCAGCCTGCGCAGCTTCGGCTGCAGCAGCAGGTCGCGGGTCAGCATCATGCTGGCATCGATGCCCTCGGGCTCGCCGGGGTGGATGCCGTTCTGGATGAACAGCACGTGGCGGTTTTTGGCGCGGGTGCTGGCCGGGTCGGCGTCGCCGTCGGCGCTCAGCACTACTTCGTGCAGGGGTTGGCCGCAGTCGGTGGGGCCGGCCTCGGCCAGGTGCAGGTGCTGCGGGTAGGCGGCGGCCAGCTTCTGGTAGTAGCCAATGCACTCGGCATAGGTGGCGGTAGTGTTGCCGGCCGGGTCGTTTTCGAAGGGCGTGCGCCAGGCGGGTGCCGGGGCGGGCGGGGTAGGAGCGAGGGCCATGAACGAGGCAAGCAGTATAGTGAACATAGGTGCAAAGGAACGGTTGGAAAGGAAAGGCGCGCCCGAAGACTTCTCTCTCCGAAAAAAAGGGTATTTCTTTGCCTACCTACCTTTGCCCAACCCCAATTATTCCCCGCTCATGTCCACCGCCCGCCCGCGCCCCCTTATTCTCGTTTCCAACGACGACGGCATCACCGCCCCCGGCATCCGC
>JALYUI010000107.1 GCA_030853845.1 Bacteroidota bacterium
GGCCGACCCGTCGTACACGTAAAAGCCGGTCGTGCCATTGGTTTGGTAAACCAGCAGGCCGGTGGCCGGGCTGGCAATGGCGGTGCGCTGCGCTGTGGTCATGCGGGGCACCAGCAGGCCCTTGGAAGTCGATACCAGGTCGAGAACAGACGAGGCATTGGGAGTGGGCGTATTGATGCCTACCTGCGCATGGGCAGCGCCTCCAACGCCGAGCATAATCGAAACGAGAACAAGTTTTTTCATGGGGTATTTTTTCAAAGGGTCTGGTAAGGGAAAGAAGAAAACGGACGTAAAGGGCATGGGCTGACTACCCGGCCAACCTGCTTGCATCAACCAATTGCCCCGGCTACTTCACCGCGAGGCGAAGCACAAGGACCAGGGCGTAAAAGGGCGTGTTGGATTGGGCTACATTGCCCCCGAGGCCGGGAAGGCAATGCAGCCGCAAAATTCTACCCGCTCCAGCCCGGTTGCCTCATCCGGCTTGTACCCTAAACAGGGTACAAGCCCACTGCCGCCGGCCCGGCCCGCGCCCCCCACCTTTGCAGTTCATTATGCCCACCACCGCCTTCCCTATTTCCCTGGCCATTGTCGAAGACGATGCCCGCGTGCGTAGCCTGCTGCACGAGTACCTCAGCTACCAGCCCGAGTTCACCTGCCCCATCGTGGTCGATTCGGTCGAGGCGCTCTGGCATGAGCTGGACCTGAGCCTACCGCCCCGCGTCATCCTGCTCGACGTGAGCCTGCCCGGCCAGTCCGGTATTGCGGCGCTGCCGTCCCTAAAAAAGCGCCTGCCCGATACCGACATCATCCTGCAAACCATGCACGACGACCCCGAGCGCATCTACCAGGCCCTGCGGGCGGGGGCCACGGGCTACGTCATCAAAAATGCCACGAGCCTGTCCCAGTACAAGCAAGCCATCCTTGATGTGCTGGCCGGTGGAGCGGTGCTTTCACCCGCCGTGGCCCGCAAAGCCTTGCAGCACTTCCGGCCCGCCCCCAGCCAGCAGCCCGAGTTGCTCTCGGCCCGCGAGCAGGAAGTGATGCAGGTCCTGCTCGAAGGGCTGGGCGAAAAGCAGGTGGCGGCTCGCCTCAGCCTCTCGCCCGGCACGGTGCACACCTACGTCAAGCGCCTGTACGAAAAGCTGGGCGTCGGCTCCCGCGGCGAGCTCTTAAGCCGGGCCGCCCGGGGCGACCTGTAGCGCACGGGTCACAGCGGCACCCGTAGCGCTACTTTCCAGCCGCCGGTGGCCTGTGGCCCGGCGTGCAGCTGAGCGCGCAGCAGCTTGGCGCGCTTGCGCATGTTGCGCGTACCCTGGCCGGTGCGGGAGGCGGGCGCTTCCAGGCCCGGCGTGCCGTCGTTGTGCACGTGCAGCTCCAGCGTCGGGTGCGCGTGGTGCAGGGTCACGGTGAGGGCGGTGGCCCCCTGGGCGTGGCGCAGGGCGTTGGTCACGGCCTCCTTGCAAATCAGGTACAGGTGCTGCCGCACGGCGGGCGACAGCGGCCGGTTGGGTTCCGTGACGCCGGTTATCACCACCTCGATGCGCAGGGGCGTGGCCCGGGCGGTGGCGTCGAGGTAGTCGCGGATGCGGTCGACCAAAGCCCCCAGGGTATCGGCGGCCGCATCCACGCTCCAGATGATGTCGCGCACGGTGCTGGCTGCGGCGCGGGCATCGCTGACGAGGGCTGCCAGGCGCACGGGCGGGCCCTGGCCCAGCTCGTGCAGCAGCTCGGCCTGCATGGTTACGCGGGTAAGCAGGGCCCCCACTTCGTCGTGCAGGTTGGCGGCCAGCTCCTCGCGCAGGCGGATGTCGCGCCGGCCCCGGCTGCCCTGTAGCCAGAACAGGCCAAAAGTGAGCAACACCAGCAGGATGGCCCCCAGCGCCCAGCTCAGCGGGTACTGCCACCACGCCTGGTCTACTTGCAGAGGTACCCGCACGAGGTTGGCAGCTACCTGGCCAGTGGCGGTTTCGGCGCGGGCTTCTACCACGTAGTTGCCCGGCGGCAGGCCGCGCAGCACCAGGCGCTGGGTGGTGGGCAGCCAATCCGAAAGCAATTGGCCGCCGGCCTGGCGGATGCGGTAGGCATAGTGCGTCTGGGCGGGGTCCAGCAGGTTGCTCAGGGCCAGCCGCAGCTCTACGAACGCCCCGGCCCCGGCAGCCAGACGCAGGGCCGGCACGCGGCCAGCGCGCAGCGGGCGCACCACCGGGTCGGCATCGGGGTTGGCCCCGGGCTCGGCTACGGCCGTGAGCAGCAGCCGGGCGGTGGCGCGGGCCGGCTGCCGGTCCAGCGCCGCCGGCACCACCCGGTGCAGCCCGCCAATGCCCCCAAACCAGAGGGCCCTGGTGGCCGGGTCGGCGTAGGCCGAGTTGCGGTTGAGCTCGGCATCGACCAGCCCTTCGGCTTCGGCAAACACCGTCAGGCGTTGGGCGGCGGGCGCGTAGCGGACCAAACCCGCGTACGTGCCGGCCCACACCGTGCCGTCGGGCTGGCGTAGCACGGTGGCCACAATGTTGCTCGGCATGCCTTCGGCCAGGCTCACCTGCCGCAGCAGGCCGGCTTGGGCGTCCACCAGCAGCAGCCCCTCGTTGCGGGTGCCCACCCAGGCCCGGCCCGGTCCGGCGCTGGCCACGCAGAATAGCGCGTTGGTGGGCAGGGCGCGGCCCGGCTGGCCCACCCGCCGCAGCACCCCGGTAGCGGGTTGCAGCCAGTACAGGCCCTGAGACGTGGCCAGCCACAGGGCCTGGCGGCGGCTGTCTTCGGCCATATCGATTATTTCCAGCTGGCGCAGCTGGCGGGCCGCCGGGCCGGTGGCGTAGCGCAGCACGCGGCGGCGCGGCAAATCCAGGCGGAACAAACCGGCCTCCCCGCCGCCCCAGATTTGCCCCTGCCCATCTTCGAGCAGGCAGGTGGCCCGTCCTACTTTTTCGTCGGGCCGGACATCGGCGTAGGGCAGTGTGTGCAGGCTGTCGGTGCGAAAGTCGAACCAGGAAAAGCCCCGGAATTCTTCGGCCCACAGCACCTGGCCGGTGCGCGTCCGCAGCAGGTCGAACCCCAGAGGCAGGTTATGGCCATCGGAAGCGCGCACCCGCAGCGGGCGCAACGGGGCATTGGGCGAGTCGGCGGCCTGGGTGAGGGCGCCGCCGTAGGCCCCCACCAGCAGCCGGCCATCGGGCAGCCGCACAATGCCCCGGGTGCTGGGCGTGGGCTGGCCCGAGGCCAACCGCTGTGGCTGCACCTGGCGACGGCCGGCCGGGGCCTGCTTATAGC
>JALYUI010000110.1 GCA_030853845.1 Bacteroidota bacterium
CTGTGCCACTGGCCGCGCAACCAGCGTGGGCCGGGGCAGCAGCACCCGCCGCGCCTGCCCCGTGAGGCCGGCCAGCGCCTGGTAAAAACCGGCATCGAGGGCCGGGTAGGTGCGGAAAGGCTCGGCGGCGGTGCCGTCGGTGGGGTTTTCTTCGATTAAGCCCTGGGCGCTGCCCAGCGGCGTGAGCAACTGGCCGGCGGTGGGCAGGCCGGCCCAGGGTGCAGGCATCAGGAAGAAGATACCCTGCTGCCCGGCGCGCAGCTGGAGCGTATTGGTGAGCACCTGCTGGTCGAGCCCCAGGCGGCCGCCCTCGGTGAGCAGCACCAGGCTGGTAGTGTCGGCGGGCTGGCCCTTCAGCAGCGAAAATACCCGCAAATGATGTCGGGTGAAGAGGTGCTGGTGGCCGGCATCCCAGAAGCTTTGCGCGTCGCGCACCTGGGCTTCTACAACCAGGGTGGCCTCGCGGGCGCGGCGGGCGGGGTCGAGCGGCAGCATCAGGCAGCGGGCTTCGGCAGCCGGGCCGGCCGGGGCCTGCGCGCGGAGCGGGACGGGGCCGGCCAGGGCCAGACTCAGGCCCACGGCCGCCAGCAGCCGGAGCCGGGCTGGAGCTAGCCGGGGCATTTCCGGGCAAGGCGCGGGCCACGCTAAAACACGAGCAAACGGAATCGCAAACAGCATAACCCAGCGGCATGAAACGAATGTCGCCGAAGGTACGCGCCGGCCGGAAGTTTGCGCGGCGGGCGGGCGGATTTTTTCCCGGGATAGGGCTGGAATCAGGCCCCGGGCAGGCGGCAGCGCGGCTGCTCGGCCCGCAAACCAGCCAAACGGGCTAGTTGCTCGACAGCGGCACGCTGAGCAGCGGCTGCTGCTGAAGCCACGAGTACGCCGAGGCCACATCCTGAAACGTGACGACGCGGGGCTGGTCGATGGCCTGCACGATATGCTCGGTTACCTGCCGGGCCAGGGGGTCGGTGGGCAGCACCCAGGCAATGCAGCGCAGGCCGGCGGCCTGCATGTCGGCCAGCCACTGCTGGCCCCAGAGCGTGAGCTCCACGGTGGTGCGCGTCATGCTCGAATAGTCGTTGAGCAGCCGGGGGTAGGGGCGCTGGCGCTGCACGGCCAGCAGCATGCGGCAGGTCGAGCGCGAGAGCTCCTGGTTGTAGTCGCCGCGCCAGTCGGCATACAGGCACTGGTTGACGGTATCGTGGGCAATAAAAACGGACGGCGAGTCGACCAGCGGATGTAACTCCATAGCAGCGGTGAAATAAGCGTGCGGGAATAAATATTGCCCGATAATGAAAGGGTAAAGCTACGGCACCTGTTTGAATATTCATAATTCGGCTAATAGGGGCAATCGGAAATTAACCTTAGCTTTGTGGTTTGGCGTGCGTTATGCCAATTCCGTCTGGTTAAAGTCCGATTTCTTCTCCCTTATTTTATTTCAACTTTCGCATGCCCCGTTCTCTGCTTATCCGTTCGCTGTTCGCACTGTTTGTATTGCTATTGGCCCGGCCCCAGGCCAGCCATGCCTGGGGGGTGCTGGGCCACCGGGCCGTGGCCCGCATCGCCGAAAACCACCTCACGGCCAACGCCAGGCACCGCATCAACCTGCTGCTGGGCACCGAAACCATGCCCCTGGTGAGCACCTGGGCCGATGAGCTGCGCAACGACCCGGAGTTCAAGGAAACGGCCCCCTGGCACTACCTCAACGTGGTTTCGGGCCTCGATTTTCCGGCCTTCGTGGCCCAGCTCAACGACCCCACCCTGCTGGCCCCCGCCGCCCCCACCAACGCCTACACGGCCCTGCTGCAAGCCCGCCGCGACCTGAAAGACCCCAAGAAAACCGTGGAGGAGAAGCGCGTGGCCCTCAAGTTTCTCATTCACCTGGTAGGCGACGTGCACCAGCCCCTGCACGTGGGCCACGCCGACGACCGCGGCGGCAACAGCATTGCCGTGAACTGGCGCGCCAAGGACGACACCAACCTGCACAGCGTGTGGGATACGGCCATTCTGGAGTACCCCGGCTTCACCTACCTGGAGATGGCCGCCGACTACGACCACGCCACGGCCGCTGAAATCAAGCAGTGGCAGAAGGACGAGATGCCTACCTGGCTGTTCGAGTCGTACCAGCTCTGCACGCCCATTTACGCGGCCGCCGCTGCCAACCCTAAGTTCGACTGGCACTTCTACCCCACCTTCGGCCCCATCGCCCAGCAGCAGGTGCTAAAAGCTGGCATTCGCCTGGCCGGCGTGCTCAACGAGCTGTTCGACAAGTAAGCCGCGCGGCCCAGCCGCTGCATTATCAGAAACCCCGGCCGCTTGCGGGGCCGGGGTTTTGTTTTGCTAGCTTCGCCCACCTTTTCACCTTCCCAACCCACTTTTTCGATGTTCTTCTTTTTCTTCGGTACCCGGAGCACGGCGCTAGCCACCGCGCCGCTCCCCGACCTGGCCTGCGCCCATTGCCACCAATCCGGAACGCTGACGTGTACCGTTTTTTCGCGCTACGTGCACCTGTTCTGGATACCCGTATTCCCGATTAGCAAATCGAGTGTGACGGTGTGTCAGCACTGCAAGCAGGCGCTCACCCAGCCCCAGATGCCCGCCAGCTACCGCAGTCCGGTGCAGGCTTTTCAGCAGCAGGTGAGCACGCCCATTACACAATATGTGCTGCTGGTGCTGTTGGGAGCAGTGATAGTTATTAGCCTTGTAGCCAGCCTTTTCAAACGCACACCGCCCGTCGCAGAGCCCATTAGCAGCGCGGCGGCTCCCCCGGAGGTAGTGGGCAACCGCTACCAGTTTGCCGTGGCCGACGACGGCCGCCAATACGCCCTGCTGGAAGTTGCCCGCGTGACGGCCGACAGCGTGTACTACCGCATGACCGACCCGCTGCGCGGCCCGCTGACAGCCGCCAGCGCCACGGCTGCCCTACGCGATTCGGTAGCCCAGACCAATGCGCACCAAGGCACTTCGCTGGCGCAGTGGAACCAGTCGCGTACGGGACAAGGCCTGTTTAAGCGCCTGGAATAGCCTATTGGCGGACGGCGAACCTGGCTGTTATGAGCCAAATGGGCGAGCCAATGCCAACCTGGCCGAGCCGGCCCAGGCTGCCACCGTGCGCCTGGAAGCCGACGGGCAAATCAGCATGGTGAAGCAAAATGAACGCTATACCGTGCGAGCCGGCTGCTACAGCATCAGAAACCCCGGCCGCTGGCGTGGCTGGGGTTTTGTTTGGCTTGTTGCATCGCTAAGTCAGCACAATTTTCAGCCTGCCATCGCCGCCTTCGGCTAGTCGCGGGCATCCTTAACTTTTTTGAGCGCACTAGCCAGGACAGCGGCCGGAATCAACTCGTTGTTCACGTTATCCATAAAACTGAAAGGGGTTAGATAGCGACCCCACGATAATGCCGGGCCTGCGGGTGAGAAGCGGCCGACGTCGCGGAACCTCCCACCGGCCAGCAATATGCATTGAAATAACGATATAGCGCAAACCCGTTTTTCGCCCCCTCCTACCCCGCCAGTACCGGCCGCTTAGCGAACCACGGGCGAGCCTGCTCCAGCTGCCCGGCCAGCTGCAACAGCAGGTCTTCGCGGCCCAGGGCGGCCATGAACTGCACGCCGCAGGGCAGGCCGTCGGCGGTCCAGTGCATGGGCACCGACATGGCGGGCTGGCCCGTGAGGTTGGCCACCTGGGTATAGGGCGTTTTTTCGAGGCTCTGTTCGGCCAGCTTCTCCACGATGCCCGAGCGGCGGATGAGGCCGCCCAGGCCAAAGGTGTTCACCAGCTTCAGCAGCTGCTGCTCCCGGGGCTTAGGTTGCAGCTCGCCGATGCGCACGGGCGGGGCGGCCAGCGTGGGCGTGAGCAGAAAATCATAGGTCTGGTGGAAGTGGCCGAAGGCGCGGGCGGAGTCGTTCCAGGTGTGTCGGGCGGCGGCGAAATCGGCGGCGGTGTAGGTGCGGCCCAGCAGGCCCAGCAGCCAGGTGGTGGGCTCCACGTCGGCGGGGCGGGCCGGCCGGCCCAGGTGCTTACCGAGGGCGGCAATGCTGGCCCCGGTTTCGCCGAAATACAGCATCAGGAAGGCCGAGGCCACGGCCCGGCCGTCGAAGGGCAGGGGTACCTCCTCCACGTCGTGGCCCAGGCTTTCGAGCAGCTTGGCGGCCTCGCGCACGGCCGTGGCGCACTCGGGGTGCAACTTGCTGCCCAGCGGGTGGCCCAGGCTGAAGGCGAGGCGCCGCCGGCCGGGGGCGCGGCCCACTTCTTCCAGATACGGCCGGGCGGGAGCGGGCAGGAAGTAGGGGGCACCGGGGTCGGGGCCGGCGGTGGCATCGAGCAGGGCGGCGCTGTCGCGCACCGAGCGGCTGAGCACGTGCTCGACGGC
>JALYUI010000156.1 GCA_030853845.1 Bacteroidota bacterium
CAAACAGAACGGCAGCCAACCCACGAAGCTACCCACAAAAAAAGCCGCTTCCGAAGAAGCGGCTTTCGCACCCAATGGTTTTGAAACCGTAAGCTGCCATCCACAGAATCCGAAGAATCTGCGAAGAATCCGAAAAATCCGTGATTTTAGAAGTTTGGCGACAGCAGGTACTTGTGGTAGAAGTCGTCAATGATTTTAACGGCTTCGCTGGCATCGTCCACAATCTGCACCAGGTTCATGTCCTCGGCCGAAATGTTGTGCTCCTCGTGCAGCATCACGTCCTCAATCCACTTAAACAGGCCGTTCCAATAGGCCGAACCCACCAGCACAATAGGGAAGCGGCTGATTTTCTTGGTCTGAATCAGCGTCATGGCCTCAAACAGCTCGTCGAGGGTGCCGAAGCCGCCGGGCATGCCCACGAAGGCCTGCGCGTATTTCACAAACATTACTTTCCGCACGAAGAAGTAATCGAAGTCGATGCATTTATCCTGGTCGATGTAGATGTTGTGGGTTTGCTCGAAGGGCAGCTCAATGTTGAGGCCCACCGACTTACCGCCCTCGGCGCGGGCACCCTTGTTGCCGGCTTCCATGATGCCGGGGCCGCCGCCCGTAATCACGCCGTAGCCGTGGCGCACCAGCTTCGAGGCAATTTCCTCGGCCAGCTTATAATAAGGGTTTTCGGGCTTGGTGCGGGCCGAACCGAAGATGCTGACGCAAGGCCCGATTTTGGACATCTTCTCGAAGCCCTCCACGAACTCGGCCATCACCTTGAAAATCTGCCAGGAATCGGCGATTTTAATCTCGTTCCAATCCTTATCGACAAACGCCTTGCGCAGGCGCTGCTCGTCTTCGAGGGCCATGGCCGATTCGCCGTTGGTGCTCTGGCGCATCTCCGTGATGGAGGTGAGCTTGTCGTCGTTCACGTTGGGCTGCTTAATAGTTTTGCCGCTGCCGGCGTTCAGCATGTCGTCGGAGACCTTGGTTTTGCTGGTCTTGGGATTCTTGGTTGTGGACATAATATGATTGGTTGCGATGGGAATTCCGGCAAAAACAAAATCGCCCCGATAAGTCGGGGCGACCAAAAGTAGGGCGTCAAAGTTATCGAATTGTTACCGAATAACAATCGATGTGTTGATAGGCTGATTACGTAATGTGCTAATGGGTTGATTTGTCGATGTGCTGATTTGCGGAATGTTCAAGGTGAAAGATGATGCCGTCAGCACATCGACAAATCAACCCATCAAATAATCAACCCATCAATCACACCAGCTGCCGTAGTGCCATCTCGAACGAACGCTGCGCGATGCCGGTAGGCTGCGCGTTCTCGGCATAAGTGCGCTCCAGCGCCGCGCCGATGATGCGCGAAGTGTCGGCAAAAATGGCCTGGTCGGTGATTTCGGCCCCGGTTTCCATCAGGTAGGCGAATACACGGGCCATGCCGCAGTTAGCAATGAAGTCGGGAATGACGGCCGCGCGCTCGTCGGCAAACACGCCGGTGGGGCCGAAGAAGATTTCCGGGTCGGCAAACGGCACGTTGGCCCCGCAGCTGATAACCTTGAGGCCGCCCGCCAGCAGTTGCTCCACCTGCCCGCGCGTGACGAGCCGCGACGACGCCGCCGGAATGAAAATATCGGCCCCAATAGACCATACTTTCTCATTCACTTCCTCGAACGAGAGCAGATTATCGCCGGTTAGCGCGTTGCCCTGCCGAGCCAGCAGCAGCGCCCGGATTTCCTCCAGCCCCAGCCCGCCGGTGCTCAGCAGGCCGCCGGCCCGGTCGATAATGCCCACGATGCGCACACCCTGCCCGGCCAGGTAGTAGGCAGCCGCCGCACCCACGTTGCCCCAGCCCTGAATGATGGCGCGCTGCCCGCGCAGCTCGGTGCCGGGCCACAGGCGGTAGTAGTGGCGCACGGCCTCGGCCACGCCATAGCCGGTGATAAGGTCGGCCACGGTATACTTGCGGGCCAGGTTGGGCGAAAAACTTGCGTCTTCCACCACTTTAATTACGCCTTGGCGTAACTGCCCCAGCTTCTGGATTTTCTGGGGCTCGGTGGCGCGATAGTAGCCGTTCACTACGCCTTCCTGCGGGTGCCAGAGGCCGTATTCTTCGGTAATGGCAATAACTTCGTGAATCTCGTCCACGTTCAGGTCGCCACCAGTGCCGTAGTAGTTTTTTAGCAGCGGGAAAACGGCCCGGTACCATCGCTCGAGCACGCCGCGCTTGCGGGGGTCCTGCGGGTCGAAGTTGATGCCCGACTTTGCCCCGCCAATGGCCGGCCCCGACACCGTAAACTTCACCTCCATTGTTTTGGCCAGGCTTTCTACTTCGCGCTTATCCAAGCCCTTGCGCATGCGGGTGCCCCCTCCGGCCGCCCCACCCCGGAGCGAGTTGATGACGACCCAGCCTTCGGCTTCGGTTTCTGCATCTTTCCATTCGAAGACGATTTCGGGGCGCTTATTTTCAAACTTGGCAAGGAGGTCCTGCATCGGGCGGGGGATTGGGTGGGAAATGGCGTGAATATTGTAGCCGGCTGGCCGGGCCGCAAAGGTAGCCACACCCTCCGAAGCGGCCCGAAAACCAGAAAATTCCGGCACCGGGCTTGATTTATAGATGAAACTTCGCAAATATTTAAGTATTTTATGAATAATAAACCCGCTTACCCATATTTTGCGTAATAATTCGGAACCAGGAGCGTTCTGTTAACGTCTTGCAGCATAAGTACCACAAACTACCCAAAGATTTCACTTATTCTACTCTTCCATTTCTCTCTTCACTTTTTATTGAATTCATGAAACCATTGCATTCGCGTGTTGATGCGCAGCAGTTGGACCGTGCGGCAGCTATGCTAAAGGTTCTCTCCCACCCCAAGCGGTTGGCCATTGTCGATTTGTTGGGGAAGACCAAAGGCAAGGACAGCCAGATGTCGGTTACCGACATCTACCAGGCGCTCGACTTGCCCCAGGCCATTGCCTCCCAGCATCTCATCACCCTCAAGGACCGGGGTGTGCTGAAATCCAGCAAAATCGGGACGAAGATTTACTACTCGCTGGCTGTTCCGCAGCTGTTGAAAGTAATCGATACCCTCGAAGACTACTCGGGTCGTATCTAACGCCTGTGTTTTCCGCTGACAGATGAAGGCTGCCCCGTAAGAGGCAGCCTTTTTTGTGCTCATCTGGTTTGGTCGAAATTTATCAGCACGAAGTGCTTCCAGCCTCCGCCTCAAACTGCGCGTGCAGCGCCAGCACCTGCGGCAGCAGCGGCTGCACGTCGTCGTTCACCAGCACGTGGTCGGCGCGCTGCATCTTCTCGTCCTCGCTCAGCTGCTTGGCCATGATGGCGGCCACATCGGCGGGCGAGCGGTGCGGGTCGCGGTGCAGCACACGGGTCGCGCGCACCGGCAGCGGGGCAAATACGGTGATGATGCGGTCGAGCTGCCGGTAGGAGCCGGCCTCGAACAGCAGGGCAGCTTCTTTCAGCACGTAGGCGTGGCCGGCCTGCTGCTGCGCCGTAGCCCAACGCTCGAAATCGGTGCCCACGTGCGGGTGCACCAGCGCGTTGAGTTGCGCCAGGCGGGCCGGCTGGCTGAATACGGTGGCGGCCAGCACGGGCCGGTTGAGGCGGCCGGCCGCGTCGTAGGTGTCGGGGCCGAAGGCGGCCAGCAGCTCGGCGCGCAGGGCCGGGTCATTTTCCATCAGCCAGCGGGCGCGGGTGTCGGCATCGTACACGGGCACGCCCAAAGCGTGAAACAGGCGGCTGGCCATGCTCTTGCCCGAGCCGATACCGCCGGTGATGCCAATGCGCAACATGCGTTAAGTATATAAAATGAAGGGGGGTTTCCCGGCTCAGCGGCGCGTGACTCTGGCACTCACCGAGCGCACCGAGGCGCGGATACGGGCCGGAGGCACGATGGGCACTTCGGTGGCGTCGGCATCGTCGCGCAGCAGGCGCACGGGGTAGGGATTGGGAAGGGCCTGCACCAGCGAGGCCGGCCCCCGGAAGCTGACTATGGCCGGCGTGAAGCGTGCCCGGTAGCGCCGGGCCGAGTCGGGCGGCAAGGCCAGCGGCAGGCGGCGGGTAGCGTACCGGTCGAAGGTAAGTCGCAGGGTGTCGCCCGACCATTCGTTCACCTGCAAGCCTTCGAGGGCCAGTTGCAGGCCGCGCCGCCAGGTTTCGTCGGGCAGGTAGCGGGTGCCGGGGTTGGGCACGGGGTGCAGGTCGGCGGGGTGGGTGCCCCAGCCCAGATTGGCGCGCAGCAGCCGCCAGCCCGGCCCCGTAACCGACACGGCCACCGTGGGCGGCAGCGGGCGTAGCGGCACGTAGCGGGCCGAGTCGTAGTGCCAGCTCAGCGGGAAGTTGAGGCGGGTGGTGTAGGTTTTGTTCAGGGCGTTCATTTGCCAGAACAGGCCCGCCGCTAGCAGGCAGGCCGTTACGGCCCGGTAAAAACTAGGCTCCTGGCCCGCGAAGGGCCGCACGAACCAGCGCACGAGCCCGCCGGCCCGGTTCAGTGGCCCGTCCATGGCTTACGAGGCGATGGTGTTGGCGCCGGTGTCGGCGCTGGCTTTGGTGCCCACCTCGCGGGCAATGGCCGAGCGGTCGAAGCGCAGCTTGGTACCGCGGTCTACTTCCACCACCACGGTGTCGTCGGTGAGGTCGACTACTAGGCCGTGCAGACCGCCAATGGTGACGATGCGCGAGCCCTTGGCCAGCGACTGGCGGAAAGATTTAGCATCGGCCGAGCGTTTCTGCTGGGGTCGAATCATGAAGAAATACACCACCAGGCCAATGGCAACGGGGAAAAGCAGCTGGGTATAGTCGGCACCGCCGGTGGCCTGGAGTAAGAGCGTCAGAAACATAGTCGAGAAAAAAAGAAGGCCGGAGCAATAGGAGCGCCGGCCCGAAATTAACAGTGAAGCTGTTTAGAAAGGCTGTTTGGCATTGATTTTTCGCAAAAAGAGAACAATAACGGCGAGCCAATGGAAGGTGCAGGCAGTAGGCGATGCTGGTTTCATAGCGTACGAGCAGGGTTTTGAAGCTGTCAAGCCACGCGTTACCGTGTTCGACCACGGCGCGCCGGCGATAAGGTTCGGGGTTAAAAAACGTGTCGTCGGTCTGCCAATCGGTGGTGCGGCGGTTGCGGGCACTGCTGGCTTCGATGCCGCGCGTGGCACATGCCAGGCGTAGCTCGTTGGTGTTAAAGGCACTATCAGCATTTATACTCGTCGCGAAATGAGATGCGAAAATTGGCGGGCGAATGTGTAGAGACGCGACCCTTCGCGTCTCGGCGTAAGTGCCGTTCAACTATCTTTCAACTATCGTTTAAC
>JALYUI010000235.1 GCA_030853845.1 Bacteroidota bacterium
GGCGTGGCCTGCTGCCCGAGCCCGGCCTCCCGCAGCCGCCCCGGCCCGCGCCGGTCGAGGAAACCTGGGGGCAGCTCCTGGGGCAGCTGCTGCGGGGGCTGTTTCTGCCTTCGCGCCGCTTTCTGGCCACGCCGCTGCTGCTCGATTTGTGCCTGCTGGTTTTCGGGCTGATGGTGCTCAGCGGGGTGTCGGCCAGCAGCCCCACGGCCCACCAGCTGGTGCAGTGGGGCTCCAACGTATCGGGCCTCACGCTGCACGGGCAGGCGTGGCGGCTACTCACGTATCAGTTCGTGCACGCTGGCCTCTCGCACCTGCTGCTGAATATGTTCTCGCTCTGGCTGCTGGGTTTGCTGATTGAAGACCGGGTCGGGCCGCTGCGGCTGGCGCTGGTGTACCTGGCCAGCGGCGTGGGCGGCGGCCTGGCCAGCCTCTGGTGGCACAACCAGGGAATTAACTCGGTGGGGGCCAGCGGGGCCATTTTCGGCCTTTATGGCCTGCTGCTGGTGCTGCTCATCGGCCGCAAGCTGGTGCTCGATAAGTCCGACCGCCGCGCCATGCTCGGGCTGGTGCTCTACCTCGTGCTCAGCAACCTGCTTTCCGGCCTCACGGGCAACATCGACAATGCCGCCCACCTCGGCGGGCTGGCTACCGGGCTGCTGGTAGCCGGCCCCCTGGCTTTGCTGGGGCTGGGAAAACAATTAGCAGTGAACAGTGAACAGTCAACAGTGAACAGTTAGCAATGAGCAGTGAACAATTTCTAAGCACACACGCGGCTATACTCGTCACGAATTGAAATGCGAAATCTGGTCGACTGAATGTAGAGGCGCGACCCTTCGCGTCTCCGCATTAGTGAGCCTTGAACTATACCCATGCCGAGACGCGAAGGGTAGTGTCTCTACATTGTTATCGCATTCCACTTCGCGAAGAGTATAATTGGTAATTGTTCACTGTTAATTGTTCACTGTTAATTGTTCATATGCAAGCTCTCCAGCTCGATGCCATCCACCAGCCCGTGACGCTGCGGGAGGTGCCCACGCCCACGCCCGGCCCAGGCGAAATCCTCGTGAGGCTCCACGCCGCCGCGCTCAACCACCGCGACGTTTTCATTCAGGCAGGCAAATACGCCGGCATTAAGCTGCCCTGCACGCTCGGGGCTGATGGGGCCGGCGAAGTAGTAGCCTACGGCTCCGGCGTGCCGGCCGAGGCCCCGGCAGTGGGGGCGCGGGTGCTGCTCAACCCCGGCCTGCGCTGGGGCGACAACCCCCGTGTGCAGGCCCGCGACTTCGTGGTGCTCGGCATGCCCGACCCCGGCACGTTCGCCCAATACATCGTGCTGCCGGCACAGTACGTGCGCCCGCTGCCCGCGCACCTTAGCTTCGAGCAGGGCGCGGCGCTGCCGCTGGCCGGCCTCACGGCCTACCGGGCGGCCTTCGGGCGGGCGCGGGTGCAAGACGGCGAGCGGGTGCTGGTAACGGGGGTAGGCGGCGGCGTGGCTTTGCAAGCGGCCCAATTTTGCGCCGCCCGCGGGGCCGAGGTGTGGGTGACTTCGGGCGACGACGACAAGCTGGCCCGCGCCCTGGCCCTACCCCTGGGCCTGCGTGGTGGCGTCAATTACAGAGCCGAAAACTGGGGCCGCGCCCTCACAAAGCAGGCCGGCGGCAGCTTCGACGTGGTGATTGACAGCGCGGCCGGCGCGGCCTTCGGCACCCTGCTCGACGTGGCCGCGCCGGGCGGCCGCCTCGTGTTCTACGGGGCCACGCTGGGCAACGTGCCGCAGCTGCCCGCCGCCAAAGTCTTCTGGAAGCAGCTCAGCCTCCTGGGCTCCTCGATGGGCTCAGCGCGGGATTTTGACGACATGCTGGCCCTGGTAAACGAGCACCAACTGGTACCAGTAGTGGATAAAATATTCCCGCTAGCCGAGGGCGAAGCCGCCCTGCGCTACCTCGAAGCCGGCCGGCAGCTCGGCAAAGTGGTGCTGACGTGCTGAAAACAGCAACTGCCCGCCAACAGCATGTAGCTGATGGCAGGCAGTTGCGGTTTTTGAGGGGAGTAAGAATCAGCTTACTTTTTGTCGCTCAATAGACCTATTAT
>JALYUI010000246.1 GCA_030853845.1 Bacteroidota bacterium
ACCACTGAACTGTCCGGGCTCACGGGCGGGCGGCCCAACGGGTGCCGGCATGCTGAACGGTCTGAGAGACCAATGACCAACGTCGGCGTGGCCCAAGGGGTGCCACCACAAACATATGATGACGTTCCTTTTTTTTCGACTATTCAACAACCAACTCCTTACGGGTTCACCACAAACGCGGGCAGGCCAAGCTTGCTGCGGCGGCCGCCCAGCTTGAGGCCCTCGTCGATATACTTGCAATCCTTGCCCAGGGCGTTGGGCAGCTGAATGACGCCGAGATTCGGGTTGTCTTCGCGGGCTACGTAGATGCGGCCATCGGGGCCAAGCTGCAAGGCCCCGATTTTGCGATTGGCCGAGGTGCCCACCAGCGTTTTGGCTTTGGTTTTGAGGTCGAACTGCCAGATTTGGGTTTCGCCGCCGCCCACGCCGTTGCAGGTGCCGTAGAGCTTGCTGCCGTCGGGCGAAAACTCGACCCCGTAGGCCTCGGCGAAGGGGCCGAAGCTGCTGGGGTTGCTCACCTTGCCGGTAGTGCGGTCGAAATCGTAGAGCTCAAACTTGTTGGTTTCGCGCCAGAGGGCGGCGGCCAGGTGGCGGCCGTCGGGCGAGAACTTGAGCGCGCCTATGGCGTTGCGGCCGGGGCCGGCGTTCATGCTGCCCACGTTGCTCATCAGGGGCTTGCCGGCCACACCGTCGGCCGTGAGCAGGTAGCTCACGAAGGCGTTGGAGTTCCAGCGGTGGGCTACAATCCAGACGTCCTTGCCGTTGGTGTGGCGCACGGCGGCCAGCTTTTCAGCCACCGGCTGAATAAGTAGCGCATTGACGCGGGGCAGGTCGCCGAGGCCGTCGGCGCGGGTCATATCTACGATGGAGTAGCGCAGCCCGTTGGGCGTGCCCTGCGGGGCCACGGTGAAGATGTAGAAGATGTTGCCCGAGCCGGGGTCGGGCACGATGAGAGCCGACTGTGTGCTGCTGCCGCTGCCCATCAGGTGCACGCCGTTGGGCATGGGCTTGTGCTGGCGGTTCCACACGGTTTCGCCGTTGGTATAAAAGAGCAGCTCGCCGCGCGATGTAGTAGCCACGGCGCAGCCCTCAAAGGTGCTCATCTTGCCATCATTCAGCGGTTTGGGGCTGCCGTCGGCGAAGCTCAGGCCGGCCTGCTGGCCGAAATACCACAGGTCGGTGGGGCGCTGGGCGCGGGCGGCGAATCCAAGCAAAAGAGGCAACAGGGCCAGGAGAAGGCGTTTCATAGGGTAAGAAAAGCAGGTGATGGGGCGGGTAACGAAAAAACCGTGCCGGGCGGTACATAAGTAGGCAATGGATAAGCAGGACGTCATGCTGAGCCGGTCGAAGCATCTCGTTCGCGGCAGTAGCAAATGATTACTTGCGCGGTAGAGATGCTTCGACAAGCTCAGCATGACGTCCTTGCTGTCCAGGCCCTACCGGCCGCGCCAGCAGCAGCGCCAGCACCCCCAGCAGCCCCAGCGGCGGCAGAAAGTACAGCCACCGCAATGCCACCGGGTTGCCCAGCGCCAGCGCCACCCCGTTGAGCGGCAGCAGCAGCGGCAGCAGCAGGGCCGCCAACAGCAGCTGCCGACGGGGCGTGAGTCGCTGCCCGAAAGCCAGCAGCGGCAGCAGCAGCACGGCATCGTAATACAGGTGGTAGGTGGTGAGCAGCGTGAGCGTGGCCAGCACCAGAAACACGTACCAGCCGGCCAGCCGCTGCCCCCGGCGGCGTAGCCAAGCCAGCCGCGCCAGAGCTGCTAGCCACAGCGCCGCGTGCAGCCAGGGGTGCCAGTCACGGCTGCCGGGCCGCAGCCACTCCAGCACGTTGCCCAGCTCCAGGCGCAGCGTCATGCCCTGCGTGAGCGGGTAGTCGGGGTCGGCCGGGTCGAAGGATTGGGCGCGTACCTGGGCCAGCAGCTGCTGGTAGGTAGGCAGTAAGTCGGCAGGGAAAGCCGCCCAGTGCCAGGCCACCGCACTCAGCAGCGCCACCACGCCGGCCGCTACGGCTAGCGCCAGCCACTGCCGCCGCCACAGAAACCAGGCCGCGAAAGGCAGCAGCAGCGTCACTTTGAACGCGGCCAGCCCCAGCAGCAGCCCCGCCAGCAGCAGCCGAACCAGGGAAACCGGGGGGCGGGCTGCTTGGGCGGCGGGCGCAGCGGCCGGGGCCGTCGCCGCTCGCACGTCAGCTGCCGTAGCGGCGGTTGTTGGAGTTCCGAAAGTTGCCACTGCGGCCGAAGCTTCGGCGGCCGCTTCGGCTTTTAGAGTGTCAGTCGTCGCTGCCTTTTGCCCCGGCCGCCCCAGCGCCATAGCCCCCACGCCCAGCGCCAGCGCCGCAAACGTGGGCTGCCCGGCCAGCAGGGCCGGCACCGTACCTTTCAGGGCCAGCGTGAACAGCAGATACTGCCACCACGGCACCTCCGGGCCGGTTTCGGCTCGCAATACAGCTGGCCACAGCCGCGCCAGCATCCCCAGAAACAGCAGCGCCAGCGCGTACCACAGCGGCGCGGCCAGCGCGTAGGGCAGCCGCCCGATGCTGAGACCGAACAGTGCCGCCGCCCACGGCGGGTATAGAAACGGCAGGTTCGGCAGGCCCGGCTGGGTTCGGCTGAAGAGGTGCTCGTGTGCCACCAGCTGCCGCCAGCCGGCTTTCAGCGCGGCATCGTCGTAGGGATTCAAGCCCTGGCGCAGCACGGCCTGCCCCACGTAGCAGGTGCGGAAATCCATGGGCCGGTCGGCATTGGGCCGGGGCTCGCGGAATACGCGGCTGCCGTTGAATAAGGCCAGCAGCGCCAGGAAAAGCAGGAAGTAGCGCGGCACGGCGGCAAGGTAGCCACGTAGCGCGCAGCCTTTGCTG
>JALYUI010000251.1 GCA_030853845.1 Bacteroidota bacterium
GGCGTGGACGGCTTCACCGGCGTTTGGGCCAGCGCGGGGCCGGCCAGCAGCAGGCCGGCCAGCAGCCCCCGAAGCGACTGCCGCCGCGAAGTAATAAACGTCATTGAACCAGAAATCGCACCGGCCCCCGTGGCCAGCGGGGCAAAATTAGCCATAAATGGCGCGGCGTGTACGCAGCCCGGCGCGGCGGGCGTTGTCGTTGCCGGCGAGCCTGCCTTTCCGGGCGTGGCTGCTACGCAACGTCGCTTCCAGCCCTAACTTTATCCCGATGCCAAATTCCCTCCTGCCCGGCCCGGCGTTTTCACGACCTCGACTCACGCTGGTTTTTGTGCTGGCAGCCTCCGTGGCCCTCAGCCTGCTCCTCGTACTCGGCCGGGTGGCGCTGTCGGGGCGGATATTCTTTCTGTTTATGCTCTGGAATCTGGTTCTGGCTATTATTCCGTTCGCCATCAGCACGATGCTGGGCGCGGCACGGGGGCCACTACCGGCGCGCATCCTGCTGCCGGCTGGGGCGGCCTGGCTGTTATTTTTCCCCAATGCGCCCTACATCCTCACCGACTTCTACCACCTCGATGCCCGCCCCGGCGTGCCGCTCTGGTACGACCTCATCCTGATTGCCAGCTGCGCCTGGAACGGCCTGATGCTGGCCTATGCCTCCCTTTCCGACATGCAGCGGCTGGTGCAGCAGCGGCTGGGGTTTGCGGCGGGCTGGGGCTTTGCCACGGTCGCGATGCTGCTCAGCGGCTTCGGCATCTACCTGGGGCGCTACCTGCGCTTCAACTCCTGGAACGTACTTACCAACCCGCTCACGCTTTTTTTTGACATTATGAACCGGATTCTACATCCGTTTTCTTTTCCGGGCACCTGGGGCGTGACGCTGGCTTTCGGGCTGTTTCTGCTGCTGGGCTACGGCACCGTGCGCGTGCTGGGCCGGGCGCAGATGGAGGCTTAAAAGAGGCTTCCTGGTTAGTTGCTGAATGCCTTTCGGAGCCGAATAGCCGCGAAGTTGCCACCCGTGGGGAGCGCAACAATTGCTAAAGAGGACTAAAATACTCATGGCGCAGATTTTTTCTGCAACAGCAGCTTTTCAGTGGCCAGATGCCACTGGTCAACGCTGATTCCCAACAATCAGCCGAATAAAATCGTACCCGTTCCAACTTTAGGAGTCGGCTAACTGCCACCCGGCGGCTAACCAGGTCGGGTGGCAGTTAGTCGAATCCCAAAGCTGCCTTTCTTCGCACCCGCCCGGGGCCATACTTGCTGTTCCGGGGCCAAAGCTTTTGCTCTTACCACGTAGCCGTCGAATTTCTCCTGTGTCTGAAAAAGCTTCCTCTGCTCCTGATTCCGCTGCGGCCGCACCCGAGCCTTCGCGCCCCCGCCGGCGCTGGCTGCCTTGGGTGCTGGGTATTGCGGGCTTTATGGTGGTCGTGGTGCTGGCCGTAATATTTTTTCTCGACCCCTGGCTGCGCCGCACCCTCGAAAAGCAGGTGAGCAAGCAGACGCATGGCCAATACCAGCTACACGTGGGCGAGCTGCACACCAGCCTTTGGAACCGCAGCATCCGGCTCGAAAACATCCGCCTGCGGCCCGCCGCCGAAGTGGCCGACACTCTCCCCCGCCTGCGCCTCGACCTGGCCCATCTGCACATAGCGGGCGTGGGCCTGTGGGCGCTAATCCGCAAGCAGGTGGTGCCCATCGACAGCGTTGCCCTCGATTCCGCCAGCCTCAACGTGCTGGCCCTGGCCCGGCGGCCCACCAAAGATGCCGCCCGCCCCCTGCACGAGCGGCTGCCGCTGCATTTGCCGGGCCTGAACATCGGCTACTTCGGCCTGCTGCACATCACGGCCCGCTACGAGCCGGCCGACCGCGCCCAGCCAGCCGGCCGCTTTGCCCGGGCCGACGTGGTGGCCCGGCACCTGCTCATCAGCCCGGCCGGCGCAGCCGATACCCAGCGCCTGGCCTACGCCGCCGCCTGGCAGCTGGCGGTGCAACAGGTAAAGGGCCGTGCTTTCTACCATTCGTTGCGCCTGGGCCACCTGGCTTTCACAACCGCCTGGCAGCGGCTCCAGGTCGACTCGCTCCGCATCCAAGAGCCCCGACCTGGCGAGGGCAAACCGGGAGCCGTGCGCGTGAACCTGACCGCGCCGCACGCCGCATTTACCGGCCTGCGGGCGGCAGCCTGGCAGCACCAGCACCATTTCCAGGCCGATTCGCTGCTGCTCGAAAGCCCTGCCCTCGCATTTAAGCCCCCCGCCCAGCGCCCCCCCGACCTCTGGAAGATTCTGAAGCCCCTGGCCCGCCGCTCCGATGTGGCCTACGTGCAGGTGCGTAAC
>JALYUI010000291.1 GCA_030853845.1 Bacteroidota bacterium
GTACCAGCGGGCGCAGCCGCCGCTCGGCCACCGCCGAAAACGTGCGCTGGCCGCCTTCCACAAAGGCCACCTGCTCGCGCCGCACACCCAGGTAGCGACCCAGCTCTGGCTGGGTGAGGCCGAAATGCGCCCGCACTGCCGCCGAAAGAGAGTTGGAAGGCAGTTTGCGCGCCATAGTAGCAGAAAATGTTACGTCGCCCGGAAAAATCCGGCGGCCCGTAACAACGGATGTTACGTGGGTTTTATTTTAGGGGAGGGATGTAACAAGTGGCGGCGGGTTGGGCGTGATGTAGAATTTCTATGTCATTTTTAAGGCTATCTTACGGCCGTTTTCTTTCCATTTTCCTAACCAACCATGCTGCCGGGTGGCTTCTTTTTCGGCTGAGCTATGCGTGGCGGGCCACACTTATGCCCTTATTCGGTGCTCGTTTGGGGTAGCACAAGCCACGCAGCAGCGGGGGCGGGTTAGCACGAAAGTGCGCTTCGGCCCGGTGGAGCTACTGCTTTCGGTGCCGGAAGACGATACGCTGTTGGACTGGGCCGCTACCCCGCAGAAGCGCCTGCCTGCCGAGCTGCTTTTTCGTGACACCGACGGGGGAGGCGTGCTCGAAACGTTGCGCCTTGAGCAGGCCTATTGCGTGGCCTACGCCGAGCAGTTCATCAGCGGCGACGCCGGGAGCGGGGCTTACCAGTGCCTCGTCACCTTATCGGACCCCTCGGGCTGGACCCTGACGGCTGGTGGGCCGGCCTCGACTTTTGTGGCCCCGGCCGCACGGGAGCACGGAGTGCCGGCCTCGTTTGAACGTGAGTCGCTTCCCGATTTCTCGTCACTCAAAGCCCTGGTACAAGCTGGCGGGGCATTCGGGGACGCTTTGCCGGCATCAATCTTAGCCTGCTTTACAATTGATGAGCCGGCAAAATTTCGTCGTGCAACATTGAATGACCTGGGCTTGATTTATGCCACCGCAACGGGCCGGAAATTGCTCGAATCACTGTCCAAATCAGGTAAAAAAGTAGAAATTGTATACAGCATGAGCGGCAATTCAATGCTGCGATACGATGCTCCCGCGAGCCGGTTTATGCAGTCGGACGGGGCCTTGGGGGGCGGCACTAGCTCCATGATTGGCTATAACCCGGCCAAAGAATACGTCAGTGATGCGGAATGGGGTACCCGCCCTCCGGCTATTGGTTTGGCGCACGAGCTGATTCATGCCGAGCAGGCCGCTTATGGGCGCATGAGTACGGGCCGCGCGGACAATGATGGGCGCATGGATGGTGGTAATCCGGCCCGGCCAGTGCAGGAGGACATTCGGGAGCTGGAAGCCGTGGGTATTCCTCCCCAGGACGACTATCCGTTCTCAGAAAATAAAATCCGGTCGGAGTGGAATCCGCCCCAACCCGAGCGAAAATGGTACTAGTGCGCTGGCTATTCGTGCTGATTCTATCATCCTGTATTTTAAAACCTGCCTCAACGATGCCCGAGCACCTGAAGAACGCAACGAAGGACTGTACCCTGGAGGTGAGTGCCGAATATCCGACTCCCAACCGCCTACGGCTGAGTTACCGGGTGCACAATCGCGCTGCCCGTCCTATCTACTTATTCAACCGGCTCTACACGGACATCCTGCCCGGTAAGGTATTTGCCGTTGACCCGCAGCTAGCGCATATCCGGCAGGCCCGGCACCAGGTTGTCGTGAGCAAAGCCATCGTACCGGTACCCGATGGGTTGGAAGTGGAATACCGGTACGTGCCCTGCATGAGCAAGCTATTGCCGAACGAAACCTTCGAAGAGTCATTCGATCTGGCACTTCCGGTTTCCCCCCTATCCGCCTATACGCCCTGGCTGTTGCGCGCCGACCCCGTGGCCAGCGAGCTGTTGTTTAAAATAGGCTACTTTGTGGCTGCGCCGGAAGCCGAAAATCTGGTGAGAGAGGTGGCTACGCCAGCGGGGCCAGCGTATCGCATCGACCCCTTCCCTTTGGCATCGCAGCAGCTGCTGTCGGTTGGTCCGTTTGCAAAGAAAATCGCGGTGTTCACTACCAAATGAGGTCTCGCTACGGCAGGACGCGAACCTGCAATGGCAGGCCAGCGCCAGACCTGGTGCCCTGATTCAGCTGGTTGCCGCGTCCCCCGGGCCAGCCTGTTTTCCGGCATCCTGACCCGAAGCCCAACTCCTGCGTTGGGCAGACCGGCTATTGCAGGATAGCAGCGTTGCCGGAAACGAATAGCGAAGCTCTGCCGGATAATAGTGCCGGCCGTAGCGAGGGCCGCCGCCGCTCGGCCGCGAGTGAAGACCCGCGCTGCCCGGCTTCCACGTAGGCTCGCGCACCACGCCCAGGTAGCGGCCCAGCTCCGCCTGCGTGAGGCCGAAATGCGCCCGCATAGCCACCGCCAGCAAGTCAGAAGGTCGCTTACGGGGCATGGCGGGGCTTTTTGTTACGTCGCCCGGAAAAATCCGGCGGCCCGTAACAACGGATGTTACGTGGGTTTTATTTTGGGGGAGGGATGTAACAAGTTGCAGCGGGGTGGGCGTGAGGAGCACGAAGAAGCCCCAGCGGCTGGGGCGGCTGGGGCGGCTGGGGCGGCTGGGGCTGCTTTTGATGCTCAACCGTTTAGCATTTCCCCTTCTCCGGCTCCTTGTTGCCCGGCGTTGGATTAGCTACCTTAGCGGAAAAAACGCTTATGTTAGGTGACCGCCTTATATTTCAAGGACACAATACTTTCGTTTGCAAAAACAACTGGCTAAAGAAAGGATATGATTTCCTCCAAGCGGGTGGAGCCTTTACCGATGCCGACGCAGTGGTGCGGCTGGGCGTAGGGAAAAATATGGTGGAAGCCATTCGTTACTGGTTGCGGGCGTTTGGCCTCACCAACGAGGCCGACACCCTACAACCCATCGCGCACGAACTGCTGGCTAGTGAGGGCCTTGACCCCTACCTCGAAGACAGTGCTACGCTGTGGTACTTGCACTACTGCCTCGTGCGGACGGGCCGCGCTTCGCTCTATCATTTCGTGTTCAATGAAATGCGCCGCGAAGGATTTTCCTTTACCAAGGCGCAGCTGGCGCAATTTGTGACGCGCCGGGCGCTGGAACACGGCGGGCAAAATCTGAACGAAAATACCCTGGAGTCGGACCTGACCATGTTCGTGCGCTCGTATGCCCCCCCCGGCCGCGAGCAGTCGCGACCCGATGTGGAAGAGGAATCAACCGGGCTATTGCAGGATTTGGGCTTACTGACGCTGAACCGCGCCGATGGCTTGCGCTACCATATCGAGAATCTGGACCGTTCTGAGCTGCCCTGGTCCGTAGTGTTGCGCGTCATTCTTGAAAATCCGGCCTACGGCGATGCTATTAGCTTCACCGATTTGAGCGTAGCTCCTGATTCGCCGGGCCTCGTGTTTGCACTGAGTGAAAAAGGCTTGTTTCAGAAGATAGAAGAAATGGTGCAACACTTGCCCAAGGCAATTGTGTACTCCACTACGGCCGGCAACCGGGTGCTCACGCTTAAGCGTGACCGGCTGGACCTGGCTACTATTTGGCAGCAGTATTACGGACAGCTCGCTTAGCACCTGAACCTGCCCGATAGTGCAGGCTTCCGTTTCTGCCTTAACCTTCAAGAATCTATGACTACGCTATTCAGCCCTTCCGTCAACATTGTACGCGACGCGGACCGGGCACTTGCTTACATTGCGACACCTAACGCCACGACTGTATTTGGGCAGCTCGTGAATAACTACCGCGCCGGCATTCACTGCTTCAATGTGGTGGGGGCTTATGGCACGGGCAAATCATCCTTCCTGTGGGCTTTTGAGCAAACCCTGACCGGACAGCAGGCCTTTTTTTCGCTTTCGCCGGGCGGGCTTGGGGTGCGAGGCTTTCATTTTGAGCGCTTTGTGGGGCAATACGCTTCGCTGAAAGCAACCATTGCCCGGCGCTTCGGCGTGGCTGATGCCGTATTGAATACCAATTCGGCCCAGGTAATAGCCGCCATCGAAGCGGCTTACCGGCCGTTGGCCGCGCAGGGTAAGGCCCTCGTGCTGCTCGTGGACGAGTTTGGCAAGTTTCTCGAATACGCGGCCCGCGAAAACCCGGAAGAAGAACCTTACTTCCTGCAAGAGCTGGCCGAGTACCTGAACGACCCCGACCGGCATATTCTGCTGCTCACCACCGTGCATCAGGACGTTAGTGCTTATGCGCTGGGCCTTACCCGCCCCCAAAAGCAGGAGTGGGAAAAGGTGAAGGGCCGCCTCAAAGAACTAACTTTTAACGAGCCGGTGGAGCAACTGCTGGCCCTCGCGGCGCAGCAGCTTGCGGCCCGCAAATGGCCGGCCGCGCCAACTGCTACCACAAATACGCGCCTGTTCAAGGCCATTGCGGCGGCGCAGGTGTTTCCGCTGCGCGATTATTTCACGGCCGAAATGCAGCGGCAGGTATGGCCCCTCGACCTGCTCGCCGCCGCCGTACTCGTGCAGGCGCTGCAACGCTACGGGCAAAACGAACGGTCGCTGTTTTCCTTTCTCAGCGCCAACGACCACCTGGGTATTGAGCAACTCGCCGCACCCCGTGCTTACTACAGCGTCAGCCGGGTGTACGACTACCTGAGCTTTCATTTTTACGCCCTGCTCACTTCGCGCCACAACCCGCAGGCGGGGCAATGGGGCAGCATCCGCGACACGCTGGAACAGCTCGACAAGTTTTTTGACGTGTCGGCTGACCTCGATGCGGCCCGACAACTGGTGAAAACGCTGGGGCTGCTCGCCATTTTCGCGCCCGCCGGTGCCGAGTTGAGCGCCGACTTTCTGGAATCCTACGCCCAAACTGCGCTTGGGCTACCCACGGTGTTGCCGGTGCTGGAGGCGCTGGAGTTTCATAAGCTCGTGCGCTTCCGCAAGCACAAGAACAGCTACATCCTGTTCGAGGGTACTGACCTAGATATTGACCTGGCCATTGACGAAGCCGGTGCGCTCGTGGAGCAGGTGACCGATGTGGCCGCCCGCCTGCGTGAGTTCTTCCCGTTTCCATACATTTCGGCCAAGCAGGTGTCGTTTGCAGTGGGCACGCCCCGCGTATTCGAGGTGCGAATGAGCGACGCGCCGCTGCTCGAAACGCCAGTGGGCGAGGTGGACGGGTTCGTGAACCTGATTTTTTCGGACACCCTCACCGTGCCGGCCTTACGGGCGGCCGTGGGCGACAAGCAAGAGGCGGTGC
>JALYUI010000295.1 GCA_030853845.1 Bacteroidota bacterium
ATTATGTGTCGTTGAACGCACCCCCTCTCGTTTTCGGAGAGGGGGCCGGGGGGTGAGGCGCACGTTCGCGCCTCCCCGCCTACGCCGCCGACGGTTCGTCGGCCACTTTGCGCATAATCTCGTGGCCCATTTTATCGCGCTTGGTGGCCAGGTAGGCTTCGTTGTGCGGGTTGGCGCTGATTTCAATGGGCAGCGTGTCCACGATTTTCAGACCGTAGCCGATGAGGCCGGTGCGCTTCTTGGGGTTGTTGGTGAGCAGGCGCATTTCGGTCACGCCGAGGTCGCGCAGAATGCTCGCCCCCACGCCGTAGTCGCGCTCGTCGCCTTTAAAGCCCAGGTCCTCGTTGGCCTGCACGGTATCGCGGCCCTGCTCCTGGAGCTTGTAGGCTTTGAGCTTGTTGAGCAGGCCGATGCCCCGGCCTTCCTGGTTCATGTACACGACCACGCCGCGGCCTTCGCGCTCAATCTGGCGCATGGCCTGGTGCAGCTGGGGGCCGCAGTCGCAGCGGCACGAGCCGAAGATGTCGCCCGTGACGCAGGAGCTGTGCACGCGCACCAGCACCGGCGCGGGGCCGCTAATGTCGCCTTTCACCAGGGCCAGGTGGTTGGCTCCGTTGCTGCGCTGGGTGTAGGCGTAGAGGTCGAAATCGCCCCAGGCGGTGGGCATCTTCACCGATATTTCGCGCTGGATGAGGCTTTCGTTGGCGAGGCGGTACTTGATGAGGTCCTGCACCGAAATCAGCTTGAGGTTCCAGCGCTGGGCCACCAGGCGCAGGTCGGGCAGGCGGGCCATTTCACCGTCTTCCTTCAGGATTTCGACCAGCACGCCGGCGGGTACGAACCCGGCCAGGCGGGCCAAATCCACTGCGGCTTCGGTGTGGCCGGCGCGGCGCAGCACGCCCTCCTTACGGGCTTTGAGGGGGAAGATGTGGCCGGGCTTGCCCAGCTCCTCGGGCTTGGTAGCGGGGTCGATGAGGGCCAGAATGGTCTTGCTGCGGTCGGAGGCCGAGATGCCGGTGGTCACGCCGTTTTTCAGCAAGTCGACCGACACGGTGAAGGGCGTGGCGTGCAGGGCCGTGTTGTGGCCCACCATCAGGTCGAGGCCCAGCTCTTCGCAACGGGCTTCGGGCAGCGAGGCGCACACCAGGCCGCGCCCGTGGGTGGCCATGAAGTTGATGATTTCGGGCGTGGCGCACTCGGCGGCGCAGATAAAGTCGCCCTCGTTTTCACGGTCTTCGTCGTCGACGACGATAACAACTTTACCGGCGCGGATATCGGCAATGGCGGATTCGATGGAATCAAGCATGGGGAAGCGGAAATTTCAGGCCATAACAACCGGGGCCGGTGCAAAGTTAGCCCCGGGCACCGGCCCCGCTCCTACCCAGCCTGCTGATTGCGCTGGGTGGGCGTCCAGACCGTAGTTTTGATGCCGCGCAGGTACCGCCACCACCCCAGCAGCAGGGCCGCGTTCATGCTGTAGAAGTGCGTAACGAAGCGCAGCGCGCGCGAATGCCGGCCGGCGCGGCGCAGAGCCGCATCGAGTAGCAATAGCAGCGGCAGGCCCAGCTGCCCCAGCAAGGCCAGCCGGTAAAACCAGCCGGCCCCCAGCGCCACCAGCGCCGCCGTGGCCACCAGCAAGGCCAGCAGCAACTGCGGCGTGAGCCAGCGCAACACCTTGTGCGACCACCACGCCAACGCCACCCCGCCCCACGCAGGCCCCAGCAGCGCCCGAAACTCTTTCAGGTTCTGAAAATTGCCGGCCGAGATGCGGGCCTTGCGCCGGAACTCCTCGGGCAGGTGGTCCGACACATCTTCGTAGCACACCGCGCCCAGCTCGTTGATGGCCTGGTAGCCGTCGCGCAGCACGGCCATCGTGATGTAAAAGTCGTCGACCAGAAAGCTGGCCGGGGCCGGATGGTAACAGGCCCGGCGCACGGCGAAGCAGCCGCCAAAAGCCCCCATCATAGCCCCCCAAAGCACTCCCTCCTGGAATTTCAGCACATTTTCGCGCTCCAGGTACGCTTTTTCCTGGCCCGAAATGCCCTCGGCCCGGTGCGCGGGGTTAAGGATGTGGCCGCCCACCAGGCCGATGGCCGGGTTCCGGAAATGCTTCACCAGCTCGTAAATCGTATCCGGCGCGAAAAACACGTTGGCATCAGTAAGCACCAGCACCGGGGCTGCCGAGAGCCGGCCCAGCCGGTCGATAACGCCGGGCTTGCCGGTGCGCCCGGCGTAGGCTTCGAAGCGCAGCTGCGGGTACTCGGTGGCCAGCCGGGCCAGCCGGTCGTTGGTCTGGTCCGAAGAGTTGTCGGAGCCCACCAGCAGGCGCAGCCGGTCGAGCGGGTAGGTGGTGGCAAACGTGCTGCGCACTTTCTCTTCAATGACGGCTTCCTCGTTGTGGGCGGCCAGCAGAATATCCACGGCCGGCAGCCCGGCGGCGTTGGGGCCGTACACGTCGGCGTTCTGCTGGCGGCCCCGGGCCAGCCAGCCCAGCAGCACCGGAAACAGCACGTAGGTGTGCGCCACCAGCAGCAGGCAGGTCCAGAAAGCCAGGCCGAGCAGGGCTGCGCCCATCAGGCCTGCACCGACCGCAGCCGCTCATAAAGGTCCACAAACTGTTGGGTTACGGCGCGGCGGTCGTAGCACTCGGCGGCCGTGCGGGCGGCGGCGGCCCCCAGGGCGGCTACCGGC
>JALYUI010000321.1 GCA_030853845.1 Bacteroidota bacterium
GCCGTAAGCTGGCCCTCGTGAGCGAGCTCATTGCCACCGATGAGGCCGTGATGAAGCACCTCACCCGCGCCGATATTGAAGAGCTGCTGAGCTGATTAAAGCGGTTCCCGGGCTGAGCTACTGATTCGGGACGACAGCACATATTCCTGCCGCAGCAACCTGGGCTACGACTTTACAGGCGACACGGCAGGCATCTGGCGGCTGCGCATGGACCGGAGCAATGCCCCCAAAACGTGCCTGATTGCCGCTTTTGCACCTTACCGGCTCGCGCTCATAGGCCTGCTGGGCGAGACCGAAAGCACCCAGTTTCGCCTGTACGGCAGCTACAAAGCCGACTCGGGCCAATATGCCGGCCAATACCACCAGTTTGAGCTGCGGCGGGTGGCCGGGCAGCCGTAAGTCGGGAGGTTTTGTTTTCTGGCAACAATCTATGCCGGGCAGGGTTAGCACAGCCTATGCACGTCACTCTGCGCACTTCCATTTCCCCCCCGCCGGCCCAGGTCATGGCCGGCTTCACCCGGGCGCTTTTTGTGGCGCTGGCCCCGCCGTTTCCCCGGCTGCGGGTGCTGCGCTTCGATGGCTGCCGCACCGGCGACAAAGTGGAAATTGAGCTGGACACGCTGATAAAAAAACTACCCTGGACCTCGCTGATAACCGACGACGGCATCCGGCCCGATGGCACTCATTTTTTCATTGATGAGGGGCAGATTTTGCCGCCGCCGCTGCGCTACTGGCGGCACCATCACCGCATCGAACCCGGCCCGGCGGGCGGCAGCGTGATTGTGGACGACCTGGAGTACCGTACGGCCTCACGCTGGCTCGACGCGCTGCTGTACCCGGCCATGTGGGCGCAGTTTGCCTGGCGCAAGCCGATTTACCGGCGCTGGTTTAAGTAGCGCGGGCGGCCCCGACGCGGAGCCCTACCTTTGCCGGCCTATGCCGAACGCCACCACCATCGTCCTCAAGAACGGAAAAGACCACAGCCTGCGCCGCCGCCACCCTTGGGTGTTTTCGGGGGCTATTGCCCGCATGCTGGGCGAGCCGGGCGAGGGCGAGCCGGTGCGCGTGGAAGCCAGCAACGGCGAGCTGCTGGGCGTGGGTCATTTCTCGGGCGGCGGCTCCATTGCCGTGCGCATGCTCGATTTCGGCCCCGCCGCCGAGCTGCCCACGGCCGCGTTCTGGGAAGAAAAGCTGGGCAATGCCTACCGCCTGCGCCAGCGCCTGGGCCTGACCGGCACCGCCGACACCAACGTGTACCGCCTCATTCACGCCGAAGGCGACGGCCTGCCCGGCCTCATTATCGACGTGTATGGCGACACGGCCGTGGTGCAGGCACACAGCGTGGGCATGTACCGCGCCCGCCCCGAAATAGCGGCGGCGCTGCAAGCGGTGTTCGGCGGGCAGCTGCGCGCTATTTTCGACAAGAGCGCCGAAACGGTACCCGGCAATGCCGTGCCCGATGCGAAGAATGGCTACCTGTTCGGCGAAAGCTCGGGCACGGAGCATCTGGTAATCGAAAACGGCCACCAGTTTGCCGTGGATTGGGAAACGGGCCAGAAAACCGGTTTCTTCATCGACCAGCGCGACAACCGGGCGCTGCTGGCCCGCTACTCGCCGGGCCGCAAGGTGCTCAACACCTTCTGCTACACCGGCGGCTTCTCGGTGTATGCGCTGGAAGCCGGGGCCGAGCTGGTGCATTCCGTCGATTCGAGCAAGAAAGCCATTGCCCTCACCGAGCGCAACGCCGAGCTGAGTGAGCACGCCGACCGCCACGCCGCCTACCCCGACGACGTGCTGGGCTTCCTGAAAAACCACTCGGCCCAGTACGATTTGCTGGTGCTCGACCCGCCCGCTTTTGCCAAGCACATGGGCGCGCGCCACGCCGCCCTGATGGGCTACAAGCGCCTGAACATGGCCGGCATCGCGCACCTCGCGCCCGGCGGGCTGCTCTTCACCTTCAGCTGCTCGCAGGTGGTGAGCCCCGAATTATTCGAAGGCGCGGTACTGGCGGCGGCTATTGAAGCGGGCCGGCCGGCGCGCATCCTGCACCGCCTCACCCAGCCCGCCGACCACCCGGTGAGCCTTTTCCACCCGGAAGGGGCATACCTGAAAGGGCTGGTGCTGGCGGTGGAGTAGCGGGAACCCCGCTTGGGTATTGTTGGAAAGTTTTGTCGGCCATTACGCTGTAACCATTTATGCCCCTTGCCAATACGGTGCTGCTGGTACGCCCGGCCAACTTTGGGTTCAATGCCGAAACGGCGGTTTCCAACCACTACCAGCAGCCGCTGACCGGCTCTGGTCTGGCGGCACAGGCGCTGGCCGAGTTCGACGCGGCCGTGGCGACATTGCGCGGCCGGGGAGTGCGCGTGGAGGTGTTCGAGGATGCGCCGGAGCCGGCCAGGCCCGACGCGGTGTTCCCCAACAACTGGTTCACCACCCATGCCGACGGCCGGGTGCTGCTTTACCCGATGTGTGCGCCCAACCGCCGCACCGAGCGCCGGCCCGAGCTGCTGGCGGCCCTGGCCCGCGACTTTGCCGTGCGAGAAGTCGTGGACCTGTCGGGCACGGAGCAGGAAAATCGGTTTCTGGAAGGCACGGGCAGCATTATTTTCGACCACGCGCACCGGGTGGCCTATGCGGGCCTGTCGCCCCGCACCGACGCGGCGCTGTTCGGGCAGGTGGCGCAGCGGCTGAACTACCGGCCGGTAGCATTCCGGGCCGTTGATGCACAGGGGCAGGAGATTTATCACACCAACGTGATGATGTGCGTGGGGCCGGGCTTCGCCGTTGTCTGCCTCGACAGCATTGCCGATGCCACCGAGCGGGCCGCCGTGGCGGATTCCCTGACTGCGACGGACCACGAACTCGTGGCCATTTCGCAGGCGCAGGTGGGCCGGTTCGCGGGCAACATGCTGGCCCTGGAGGCCAACGGCCGTTGCCTGCTGGTGCTGTCGCAGCAGGCGCACGATGCGCTCATGCCGGAGCAGCGGCAGGCGCTGGCGCGTTATGCGGAGCTGGTGCCGCTGGCCATTCCCACCATCGAGACGGTGGGCGGCGGCAGCGCCCGCTGCATGCTGGCGGAGATATTTCTGCCCGTCAAACCCGCGTAACTATTCAGCTGTTGCTGTTCTCTCTGCCCTGCCCGTGTTCCGCAACAAGCAAAAAATAACGCCTTCGCAGCAGCCCGTGGCCATCATCGGGGCGGGCATCGCGGGCCTGGCCGCAGCGGCGCGGCTGGCCGTGGCGGGGCACCCGGTTACGGTGTTTGAGGCGGGCAGCACGTTCGGGGGCAAGATGCAGCAGCTCACGCTGCCGGGCGGGTACCGGTTCGATGCGGGGCCGTCGCTGTTCACGCTGCCGCAGCTGGTGGACGACATTTTCCGGCTGGCCCACCGCGAGCCGGGCGACTACTTCCGCTACGAGCGGCTCGACCCCATCACCAATTACTTCTTTGCCGATGGCACCCGCCTCACGGCCTGGGCCGACGCGGCTAAGTTTGCGGCCGAGGTAGAGGCGAAGCTCGGCACCCCGGCGGCAGCCGTGACGCAGTTTCTGCGCCGGGCGGGCAAGGCGTATGAGGCCACGGCGGGCACGTTTCTGCACAAGTCGCTGCACAAGGCCGGCACCTATTTCAGCCCCGAAACGCTGAAAGCGGTGGCCGCCCTGCCGCAGCTGGGCCTGCTGGGCACCATGCACCAGCGCCACGAAACTGCCTTCGGGAATGATGCGCGGCTGGTGCAGCTCTTCGACCGCTACGCCACCTACAACGGCTCAGACCCCTACCAGGCCCCGGCCACCCTGAGCATGATTCCGCACCTGGAGCACGGTATCGGGGCTTTTTACCCGGAGGGCGGCATCTACGCCATTGCCGTAAGCCTGCTCCGGCTGGCGCTGGAATTGGGAGTGAAGTTCCGGTACGATGAGGTAGTGGAGTTTTTTTTTTTGTCCGAGGGCCTCGTTAG
>JALYUI010000342.1 GCA_030853845.1 Bacteroidota bacterium
CTCCCAGGCCAGCCGGGCGGCCTCGGCGTTGTAGCGGGCGGGAGAGGTGTCGTTGTTAAAAGCGTGGTTTACGCCCTCGTACACGTACAGTTCGTATTTCGTGCCGGCCGCTTTCAGGGCCGCCTCGTAAGCCGGAATCCCGGCGTTGATGCGCTGGTCGAGCCCGCCGTAGTGCAGCATCAGGGCCGCTTTTATCGAGGGAACATCCTCGGCCTTGGGCTGCTGGCCGTAGTAGGCCACGGCGGCATCGAGTTTGGGGTCGTGCACGGCAAGCTGGTTGGCCAGCCCCCCGCCCCAGCAGAAGCCCACGGCCTCGGTGCGGCCATTGCCGTCGGGCCGGGCGCGCAGGTAGTCCAGCGCTTTCAGGTAGTTGTGCAGGTTTTTCACCGGGTCGAGCTGGCCAATGAGCTCGCGGCCCTTGTCCTCATCGGCCGGCGTACCACCAGCTACCGACAGCGCATCCACGCCCAGGGCGAGGTAGCCGGCCTGCGCCACCCGCCGCGTCACGTCCCGGATGTGCGGCGTCAGCCCCCGGTTTTCATGAATAACTACTACTGCCCCACACTTCCGGCGGCCCTTGGGGTGCACCAGGTAACCGCGTATGGGGCTACCGTCGCCAGGCCAGCTCACTTCTTCGGCCTCCAGGTCGTCGTCGGCCGGGGCCACGGTGGCAGCGGCAGTATAGCCGGGCTCCAGGGTGGCCAGGGCCGCCAGGGCCAGGGCCATGCCGCCAGCCAGCTTCACCAGCCGGTCCATAAATTCCTTGCGCGTTAGGGGGGCATGGGTATATTCGTCGAACAGGTTGATAATGCGCTGGTCCATGGTGAGAAGGAGCTGAGAGAAGAAACTGGTTGATAACCAACTATTCGTCTTCCCGGTGCACGGTATCGGGGCTGAAGGCCGGCACGCAAATCGACCAGTATTCCACTTCCTCATCGTACGGATTGGAGTAGCGCACCCGTGCCCCGCCCTTAATCAGCAGGGCCTGCCCGGCCTGGAGCTCCACCACCTCGCCGTCAATCTCGAAGCGCTTGCGGCCGCGCACCACAATCGTGAACTCGTCGAAGCTGGGCGTCTGGTGCGGCTCGCTCCAGTGCGGCGGGGCCACCATGTGGGCCAGGCTGTAGGCGGCGGTGCCGGTGCTGGCCCCGCCCACGTGCTCTTCGATGAGCTTGCCGTCGGTGGTCGGAACAACAAAAGGAGCGGGGTTGAGGATGTAGCGCTTGTCGGCCATGAGTTTCGGGGGGGTAAAAATGCCAGGTAATGATAAAACCAGGCTTCAGGGTTTCAGTTTTTCCAGCAGCCCGAATAGCCGGGAATGGATTTTCCAGACGAAAGAATAAGGCACCTGCACTGCCCCGAAGCGCACCCGCATGCGCTCCACACCCGGCAGCATGCTACCCAGAAAGTCGAAGCAGTCGAGCCCCAGCACCTCGCTGGCGTAGCGCACCACTTCCCAGGCCAGCAGTACGCCGGCCCCGCTGGCGCGCAGGGCCGGGTCGTCGCCGGCCAGCAGCAAATAGGCCGTGGTGGCATCCCAGGCCAGGTAAGCCACCGAGTGCACCCGGTTTTGCGTATCGACGGCGAAAAACCGCTGGCCGGCCCCGGCGGCCAGCAAAGCCGCATCGAGCCGGGCCAGCTGCGCCTGCGAATACGGCGCGGGCAGGCCCTGGCGCGCAAAGCTGAGCAGGTTCACGCGGTACAGCTCGGCCAGGGGCAGCTCGTGCATCACGCGCAGCTGAGGCCGGGCCAACCGGATGTCGCGCCGGATGCCGGTGCCCAGACCGGCTTCTACCCGCGCCAAATCGTGCAGGCCGTGCAGGCGGTAGGTATAAAATGTGGTTTGCTGATACCGCTGCCAGTAAAACGGCAGCCAGTTGTTCAGGCTCGGATGAAAGTTCTGCTTGAAAGCGGCCAGCGGCGGCAGTTGCGCCAGCAGCTGTTGTAGCAGCTCGTGCTCCTGCGGTAGCCGGCCCCGAAACTCCGGCAGCAGGTACGGCCCCAGCCACTTCACAAACGGCGGCATGGTGGTGTAGCGAAACGGGCCTTTCTGCTTGTAAAAAAATGGCAGCGCCGCCACTACCTGGCCCTTCACCTCGGCCAGCACCACGTCCCAGTCCCCGCCTTCGGCGCAGGCATCGAGGTACCACGGCCGGGCAAACAGCGGCACGTCGGGCGCGACAAGGCAGAAGTCGTGGTAGCGGGCTTTGGCCGTCATCAGGGCAAGGAATTAGTTGGTCGGGGCTGCGGGGCAGGGGCCGGGCGTGGTGCGCCGCACGCCCGCGTTGGCCGCCGCGCAGGCATTCGAGTACGTTTTGCCGTCGCAGCCGCACACCGGCTTATAGTCCATCGGGCACATGCCGCGCGGGTTTACTTTGGTGGGGTCAATGCAGTCGTTGGCAGTTGCCGCCGGGGGTGGTGGCTGGCAGCTGGCCAGCAACAGCGCAAAGCACAAAACCCGGGAGCTTTTCATTAGCGGAAACAGAGGAATGCGGCGAATCTACGGCCATTCCATTAAATTTGGCACTGACCAATATTTCGGACAGCGCCTGAATATTAAGATGGAAAATTTGTCGCTAAGCTCAACCCCGGGCGGTACGCTTCGTATAGTCAGCCAGAACAAGCGCCGTTTCCGGACAAAACTGCTGGTTTTGTTTTGGCCTCCCGCGCTGCTCCACCATACCAATCACCCTTCACAATCACCCTTCATTACTTTACGCCATGTCGTACCACGAAGAAGACAACAACGCCGGTAAAATCCTTTTAGCTGCCCTCGCTGGCGCTGGTGCTGGCATCATTGCCGGCATGCTGCTGGCTCCTGATAAAGGTTCGGCCACCCGCGAAAACTGGAAAGGCGTTGCCTCCAAATACAGCGGCCAGCTCGGCGAGCAGGCTACCAAGCTGGGCTCCGACCTCGAAACCAAATTCAAAGAATATGCCGGCAAGCTCGAAGACATGGGCGTGACTCTGCCCGGTGCCAGCCTGAAAATGAAAGGCAGCTGGGACGAAATCAAAGGCAAGCTGAAGCAGCAGTACGCCCAGCTTACCGACGAGGACCTGACCTATACTGAAGGCAAGGGTGACGAGTTGGTGGGTAAGCTGCAGGACAAGCTCGGCAAAGGCAAATCGGAAGTAACCAAAATGCTGAACGACATGTAATCAGCTTCTGCTGATTGCCAGGAGGCCCCGCATCGCAAGGTGTGGGGCCTTTTTTTATGTTGTGATTGATGTAGGGTGCCGCGTTTTGCAAGTAGTCAACCTTTGTATCGGCCGGCACTAACATATATCCGGTTTTTTCGTTAGCAAACCAAGCCATGCAGAAGCGTGGTTGGCATCGTTACTCATTTCCTTATTTTCAGCACCATGAAAGACGGCAAAGGCAAAGTCATTTTCTCCCTCATCGCCGGGGCTACCGCCGGCATTGTGGCCGGCCTGCTAATGGCCCCCGAAACCGGCGACGAAACCCGCGCCAGCCTCCGCCGCTCGGCCTCCAAATGGGGCGGCGACCTTAGCAAGCTGGCCCAGGATGCCTTGGCCAAAGTACAGAGCAGTATTCCCGATTCGGCCTCGGCCACCGCTACTTCGGCCGTGAGCGAGGCCAAAGCCGCCGCCGACCGTCTGCTCCAGGGCTTGGGCCGCAACGTATCGACGGCCCACACCCACAACCAGGACAACCCTGACTACGACGGCTTCGGCGACGACACTCGGCACCAGCCCAACGCTTAGAAGATATCAGCCCGAATTTTATTCGCAGTTGGGCAACCCACTAGTTTAAAACGCGTAAAAGCACCTGTAATCGCCTTGAAAGAAGGCCGTATTTATTATCCGCAACCTTGCCAGTCGGCTGAATTAATGGACGATGGCAGTGCCATCCGAAGCTAGCTCAACCAGTACCAGCGAAGATTGCAGATACTAACCAACGGTTTGAAGGGTAGGGCAATTACAAAAGAAAGGCCCCGTACGATTTTCGTACGGGGCCTTTCGATTTTTTGGGGTATTGAACGTCATGCAGAGCGCAGCGAAGCATCTTTACTGCTTCGTTGTTTTGATTGAATTACTTCTGCGGTAG
>JALYUI010000345.1 GCA_030853845.1 Bacteroidota bacterium
TTACCGCAATAGTAAATCAGATTACTTACGCAGTAGAGATGCTTCGACAAGCTCAGCATGACGGCCTGACTTGCCAGCAATATCCTGGCTCAACCCAGTACCAGCACCGGCCGACGCTCCAGGTCGAACAACTCGCTGAGCAGCTCCACTAACTGGCCAGGCTCGCCTCTTTTGCAGGCCGCTTTGAGCTGTAGCACGGGTTGCTTGAGCACCTTTTGCATCAGCGACTTCGTGATTTCATCCAGTAAGCCGGCTTCGGTGGGGCTCATGCGCTTGCCGTAGCGCTTCATTTCTTCCTGCCGCAGCTGCTCCAGCGCATTTTTCAGCTTCTGGATAGTGGGCGAAACTTCCATCTCCTCGCTCCAGTCCTGCAACCCGGCCAGGCTTTCGGCAATGATGCGCTGCACCTGCGGCACGGCGGCCAGCCGCCGCTCCAGAGCCGCCGAGGCTTTGCTCTGAATGGCATCGAGGGAATAAAGCAACACGCCGGGCACGGTTTCCACCTCGGCCGCAATGCTGCGGGGCATCGACAGGTCCACCAGGAACTTGTGGCTGAGCACGGCCTGGTTTTCGAGCAGCGGCAGGGTGATGATGGGCGCAGACGCCGCCACTGAGCAGATGACGACATCGGCCGTCTGAATGCCGCGGGCCAAATCGGCAAAGTCCAGCACTTGCAGCCCGCACGCAGCGGCCAGAACCTCGGCTTTACCTCGCGTCCGGTTGCAGATGATGACGTGCGCAAACCGGTCGCTGGCCCCGAAATGCCGGGCCACATCGGCCCCAAAGGTGCCCGCGCCCACCAGCAGCACCCGCGGGCTGGCCAGGTGCGCCGTCAGGTCCTCCACCAGTTGCAGGGTGGCATACGATACCGACGCCGCGCCGTCGCAAAAGCCCGTTTCCTGCCGCACCCGCTTGTGGGTGAAAAACACGGTGTGCAGCAGCCGGTGCAGAAAAGGCCCGGCTGCATCCGCATCCGCCGACCACTGATAGGCCTGCTTCACCTGGTGGAAGATTTGCTGGTCGCCGACTACCTGCGCGTCCAGGCCCATGGCCACCTCAAACAGGTGCCGCACCGCGGCTGGGGCGCTGGTGATGCTGGTGAACCAGGCGCTTACAGAGGTGTTGGCAGGCAGGTTTTTCAGCCGGGCCATCTCGCCAATAATGGCGGTGCTTTGGTCCCGAATGTCGCTGTAATACACTTCCGTGCGGTTGCAGGTACTCAACACCAGCACATCGGCCAGCCCCAATTCCCGGCTGATAACGAGCAGCAGGGCGCGGCAGGCGGGTTCATCCAGGGCCAGCAGCCCGCGGACGGCGAGCGGCGCGTGCCGGTGGGTGAGGCTGACAACTTTAAAGCGCTGATTCATGTGAGCAAACAAAGAGAAAGGAAGCGGCCCGGCGGCCATGTACGGGTGGGCCGGGCACTAACAAAGGTCTTTTTTGCCCAAGGCGCAACGCATGACGCAGGTCACCTGTCCGCCTGATAAGTGTCATGGCGGGCCGCATTGGGAAAAAAAGACCTTTGTAGGATAACATGGGCAGCAAGGGCCTGACCTGCGCCGACTTCCCAACGGGACAATCAGTCCTTTTTGCAATGCTCCTCAATGCCCGGTTTCCCCTGCGCTACATTTTCAAGCACATCCGCCCCGATGTGGTGCGGGTGCTGCTTATCTCCAGCTTCTTTCACCTGCTGAAGCTCTCGCTCGGCGAGTACCTGCCGCTGATTCCCTTGCAGCTGCCCACTATTTTGGGTAGCTCCATTGCGTTGCTGCTGGCGTTTAAAACCAGCCAGTCGTATGACCGGTGGTGGGAGGCGCGCAAGATTTGGGGGGCTATTGCCAACGACTCGCGCACGCTGGTGCTGCAGGTTCGCACGTTTGTGACCGATGATTTCCAACTCCCGCTGGCCCCGGATTCACCCCTGAAAACGGTGGCCCACCGCCAGATTGCCTGGTGCTACTGCCTCGGCCAGTCCTTGCGTGGGCTCGACCCCACGGCCGGGCTGGCCCCCTACTTGTCTGGGCCGGACCTGGCGTATTTGCAGCCCCAGGCCAACAAGCCCCTGGCCTTGCTGGCCCTGCATACCGACCAGCTGAAGGAGCTGTTGCGGGCGCAGGCCATCAACGCCTACCAGCAAGTGCAGCTCGATGCCACACTGGTGCGCCTCTGCGATTCGATGGGGCAGGCCGAGCGCATCAAAACCACGATGTTTCCGGTGAGCTACCGGCTGCTCGTGTACGTCTTCATCTACCTGTTTCTGATGACGTTGTCGCTGGGCCTGGTCAAGACCATCGGGCTGTGGGAAATCCCAGTGCTGCTGACCACGGCTTCATCGTTTTTCCTGCTCGAACGCACCGCCCGCTACTTACAGGACCCCTTCAGCAATAAGCCCACCGATACGCCGGTCACGGCCATTGCCCGCACCGTCGAAATCAATCTCAAGCAGCTGTTGCAGGAGCCAAATGTGCCCGCCCCGCTGGCTCCCGAAGGCTTTTTCCTGATGTGAGGACCGCCGCCCGCATAGCCAGGCCTTTCCGGGAAGAGTAACCTAATGGGCTGGTAAAGTGACAATAATCAGTCGCGCCGCCTGACCGCCGTCATAGTTTGCTCCGGGCCCTGGCGGGACCTTTACCCGTGTCTTGGCCAGCGCCCAGCTGGTCGACTCCTCTCCGCCATGAAAACCTCCATTTTGCTGAGTGCCGCCCTCTTACTGGCTGTTAGCAGCCACGCCCAGCTCATCAGCCCCGACCAGGTGCCGCCGCTGGCCTTCGTGGCCCTACAGCAGCATTACCCGCGCGCCACCCGAGTACAGTGGAAAAAGACGCAGGGGCTGTATCAGGTCAGCTTTAACCAAGGCACAGGCCAGCAATTCGTTCGGTTTACCGATGATGGCGACGTGGAAGCCACCGGCACGCCCATAGCCCTGAGCGCCCTGCCGGCCAGCGTGCGCCAAACGCTAACCGCCCATTACCCCAGCCGGAAAGTGTGCCAGGCCGATAGGTTCGTGAATACCCGCACGGCGGCCATCACCTACGAAACCGCGACCTGCGAAAGCAACCTCAGCCGCACGTTGGTCTTCACGGCCGACGGCCTCAAACAGCGGCGGGCCAGCATCCGATAAGAAGAAGCATGCCGCTGGTGCAATGGCTGATTCAAGCCACTGCTGCCGCTGGCCACACCACCGTAGTCGCCGCCCCCGTAAGGGTTGTTCTCTGGTTATTCGGTGGCCGGTAGCACCAACACCGGCACCGGGCTGTGCAACAGCACCTGCGCCGTGACGCTATGATGAAACAGCTCGCCGAGGAAGCTGCGCGGCCGGGCAATGAGCATCACCACATCAAAGTCGGCGGGCCGGGCCACTTGCAGAATGCCCTCGGCCGGGGCAACGGCGTTGATGCTCAGGGATTGAATCGGCTGGGTTAAGTCGGCGGTGAGGCCGGTGCGCTGCACCATTGCCAACACGGCAGCCGTTTCATCTGGGTTGGGGGTTTCCGTTACGTGCAGCACCGTCAGCTCAGCATGCAGGGCATCGAGCAGGTGCCGCATAGCGCCCGCGTGCTGGCCCAGCGAGAACGTTTCGCCATCCACGGCCAGCAGCACGCGGCGCGGCGGGCTAGTGGTGTGCACGCTGTGCGGCACCACCAGCATCGGGTACGGGGCGGTGCGCAGGATATCGAGCGCCGTGGTGTTGACCAGCTCATCGGGCGTGTTTTCCGGGTCGGGCCGGCCCAGCACGATTAACGTCGGGTGGTGACGGCTCACGGCATCGGCCACGGCGTAGGCCACCCGCCCGTGGCCCACTTCGGCCACCACCGGCACTGGCAGCTTGGTAGTGATGCTATTCAGCGCCAGTTCGATGGCGTGCTGGTTCAGGTTGGACAGCTCCCCGGTAAACAAGTCCGGGTCAAGGATGGAATCGCGCCGCACGTGCAGCAGCACTAACCGCGCCCCCAGCGGTGCGGCCAGGTTGGTCGCGTAGTCGAGGGCACCTTCGGCGGCCTGAAAGAAATCGGTCAGAATCAGCAGGGAGGGAACCATAAAGAGCGGGAATGCAAGTGAGAAAACCACTGGCAAAGGACTCCCCGAATGACGGTTATCGGCATGCACAACGTCAGCCGGGTTCCTGATTTTCGTCATGCACCAATCGGCTACAGCTACTGAAGCGGAGGGCGCTTGTGGTCGCATTCCAGCCGGGGCCAGCGGCGCGCCAGATGACAATAATCAGGTGCGCGCCTAATCAAAATCAGCGGAAGCGGCGGGAGCGAACCGCAATTTTGCATCACCCATCCAGCTGGCTTTGTAGCATCTGCTGCGGTTAGCTCAGCCGCTGCCAATTTCACCTTTTTCACCCCTTTTTACTAGTCACGCTCATGCAAACCCTCACCGAACAGCTCGAAACGGCCATCGCGCCCCACCTCAGCCCCGACGCCGCTGCCCCCACCCGCACGTTGAAAAGCGTGGCCAAAACCCTCAAGCAATTAGCCCGACAGCTAACCAAACAACGCGTTGAGCAGGAAAAAGCAGCTGCGCCTACCGCTCAAAAGCAGCGCAAAGTTCTCGCCGGTGAGCTTATTGCTTCGTTAAAGCCTCATCTGGGCAACGAACAAAATTCGAAGGATGCAGTGCCCAAAGCTGTCACCAAGCTGGTGAAGCATCTGGCGGCCCAACTTGTAAAGCAACGCCGTCAGCAGGATAAGCAGATTGCTAGAATGGCCCGCAAAGCCGCGAAGCAAAAAAATGTTAAGCAAGTTTTGGCCCCGGTGCTAAAAGTGGTTCGGCTCGCCCCTGCAGCCAATGGCCAGCCGGCTGCCCGGTCTGTTCGCGCCAAGCGCGCCACTTCAAACGGCTCCCTGAACGCTGGCTCGGCCCCTAAAAAACTTGCCGCAACTACCTCGGCTGCTTAAGGCACTACTGCTGCCAGAAGTCGGCTAGTCGGATAGTCATCCGCGTTGCCCCTATTCCGAAAACGCTGACTGCGGGCAAAACCAACGCTGAATAACTCATTTTCTACCATTCCAGTTGAAAGACATTGCCTGGGTCTAAAAAACGTTCGAGCAAGCCGCTCGCGAAAAAGCCTTGAACGCAAATTATACGCGCCCATTCCCGCAAGACTCATGCTTTGCGGTTGTAGTTCCCTTCGCCTTGAGTATTACCGGCAGACCGGATAGCATAAATTTACCATCCTATTAACTTCTTCACTTGGTTACGCTTTTTCGAACTAAACTCCAGCGAATTAAGCCAGCATTACAAATACACAAACCGTATTGATTGTTGGACATCTTTGTGGGGGACCCGCTAGGGGAACCGTGCCTATATCAGGACGTATCAGACTAGACAGTCGCCGACAGAGCAAACATCAGGAAGGTCAAAGAAGACGGTTTTTGATTATTCTTATCAAGCCGAATAGGCGATTTGCGGGCCTTAAATGACCACACAAAAGGCCCTCACAGCAATGTGAGGGCCTTTTTCATTTGTCTCTAACCCTAATGAGCAGCGGCGACTGAAGTATCAGTCGCCGCTGCTTGTTTCTAGTTATTTCCAAAGCCCTACTTTGCTACCACATCCGTCTTAATGCTCAGCTCTTTCAGCTGGACGGCTGAAATGGGCGAGGGCGAGTCAATCATCACGTCGCGGCCGGAGTTATTTTTGGGGAAGGCGATGAAGTCGCGGATGCTGTCGGAGCCGCCGAAGAGGCTGCACAGGCGGTCGAAGCCGAAGGCGAGCCCGCCGTGGGGCGGCGCGCCGTACTCGAAGGCATCGAGCAGGAAACCGAACTGGGCCTGGGCCTCCTCGGGCGTGAAGCCGAGCAGCGAGAACATGCGGGCCTGCACGGCGCGGTCGTGAATGCGGATGGAGCCGCCGCCGATTTCCACTCCGTTTATCACCAGGTCGTAGGCATTGGCGCGGGTCTGGCCGATGGTGGCCGGAGAGTCGAGCAGGGCCAAATCCTCCGGCTTAGGCGAGGTGAAGGGGTGGTGCATGGCGAAATGGCGGTTTTCCTCCTCGCTGAATTCGAGTAGCGGGAAGTCAATCACCCACAGCGGCGAGAACGTATTGGCGTCGCGCAGGCCCAGGCGGCGGCCCATTTCCAGGCGCAGCTCGCTCATGGCCTTGCGGGTTTTGGCTTCGGGGCCGGCCAGCAGCAGCAGTAGGTCGCCGGGGTTGGCCCCCAAGGCGGCGCTCCACTTGCGCAATTCGTCCTGCGAGTAGAACTTATCGACCGAGGATTTCACCTGGCCGTCGGCCTCCACGCGGGCATACACGAGGCCGGTGGCCCCAATCTGGGGCCGCCGCACCCACTCGGTCAGCTCGTCGAGCTGCTTGCGGGTGTAGGCGGCGCAGGTGGCCGCGTTGATGCCCAGCACCAGCTCGGCGCTGTCGAACACCGGGAAACCCTGGCCTTTTGCCGTTTCGGTGAGGTCGGTGAGCTTCATTTCGAAGCGGGTGTCGGGCTTGTCGTTGCCGTAGTCGCGCATAGCGTCGGCGTAGGTCATGCGGGGCACGGTGGGAAAATCGAGGTTTTTGATTTCCTTGAACAGGTAGCGCACCAGGCCCTCGAACATATCCAGGATGTCTTCCTGGGTCACAAAGGACATTTCGCAGTCAATCTGCGTGAATTCGGGCTGGCGGTCGGCGCGCAGGTCTTCATCGCGGAAGCACTTCACGATTTGGAAGTAGCGGTCGAAGCCCGACACCATGAGCAGCTGCTTGAACGTTTGGGGCGACTGCGGCAGGGCGTAGAATTCGCCGGGGTTCATGCGCGAGGGTACCACGAAGTCGCGCGCGCCTTCGGGCGTGCTTTTGATGAGCACCGGCGTTTCAACTTCGATAAAATCCTGGTCATCGAGGTAGCGGCGTACGGCTTGGGCCATTTTGTGGCGCAGCATGAGGTTGTTGCGCACGGGGGTGCGGCGCAGGTCGAGGTAGCGGTACTTCATCCGCAGGTCGTCGCCGCCATCGGTGTCGTCTTCGATGAGGAAGGGCGGCAGCTTGGCGGGGTTCAGAATCTCGACCTTCTCAGGCCGGATTTCGATGCCGCCGGTCGGGATTTTGTCGTTTTTGGAGTAGCGCTCGGTCACTTTGCCAGTCACGCTCAGCACGAATTCGCGGCCGAGTTGACGGGCAGTTTCACGCACGGCTTCGGCCTCCACGCCTTCTTCGAGCGTAATCTGGGTGAGGCCGTACCGGTCGCGCAGGTCAATCCAGAGGATGCCGCCTTTGTCGCGGGTGCGCTGCACCCAGCCGCAAAGCGTGACGGTTTGGCCAATGTGTTCGGGGCGAAGCTCGCCGCAGGTGTGGGTACGTAGCATGGACCGCAGATTTAACGGATTTTAACGGATTAAACGGATTATTGTGGTTCCGCTTTTTTTTGCGAAGGTAACGAGTGGGCCGCCGGGGGCGAAACGCAAACTTTGGTACGGAGTATGCAAAGGCTGCTGGCAACTGCGTTCCTTTGTTTTTTCAATCCCTTCAAATACCCATGAAATTTCTCCCCGCTCTCGCTCTGGCAGCCGCCTTTTTAG
>JALYUI010000362.1 GCA_030853845.1 Bacteroidota bacterium
CCCCCACCCGGTAGGGCGACAGCAGCCAGGCGGCGGCCCAACTCAGGCGGCCCGCATCTTTCTGGAAAACGGCGGCCCCGAACCGGGCGTAACCCAGCCCCACCAGCAGCAGGGCCGCCGCCGGCCACAGCAGCAGCCAGGCCCAGCCGCCCAGCGCCACGGCCCCGGCCAGGCTCAGCACCGCGCCCAGCAGGTAAATGGCCGCCAGCCGCCGCCGGGGCGCATCGGCCGGGGCGGGCACCCGTCGCCAGCGGTGCGGGGCATCGGGCAGCAGGTACACTACCACCACGCCCACCGCCGCCCCGGCCACGCCATCGATGAAATGGTGCTGGTAGGTGGTGAAAACCGACAGCGCAATGAGCCCGAACCAGCCGTGCGCCAGCCAGCGGGCCACCCCGCGCAGGTGCCGGGCAAACACCAGCCACACCAGCAGCACCAGACTGATGTGTAGCGAAGGAGCCTGGTTGAAAGGCTTGTCGAAACCCATCAGAATATCGAACAGCGCCCCGTTGAAGCCGCTGGTAGCCGGCCGCACGAAGCTGAATTGCAACGGAAATAGCAGGAAGCCCGTCACTGAAATCACACTGGCCGCCAGCAGCCGCCGGGCGTGGGTGTCGAGCTCGGTGCGGGTGGCGCACAGAAACAGCGAACCGGCATAAAACGCATCGAGCGACATGTAGGGCAGGATGGTCCAGTCCCAGAACGGAATGTGCCGCTCCCAGCCAAACACCACCGAGCCCACGTGGGGCAACTGCCCCGTCCACCAGTTGGCGAAGCCGTACGACAGGAAGAAAAACGGCCCCAGCAGGGCCAGCCAGCCGGCCGCCCGCAGCCACGGCCGACGTTCGGCCGGGAGCGGTAGCGGTGCGGAAGTTGCGGGAACGGGCATTGGGGTGGGATTGAGTTACGGCTGTTACGCACCTGGCGCGGGGGCGTACCCGGTAGGGCTGTGCCCCAAGTGGCGGGCTGCCGCGCGCCCAGGCCGCGCGGCAAGCAAGGTGTAAGAAATATGGTTGTAAGATTTTATTTTCTTACCACGCATTTTTCTTACACCTCTACCGCTTGACTACTGCCACCGCCCCCAACGTTTGCCCCGAACCGGTGCCTCCGCTCTCTTGGAGAGGGGGCCAGAGGGGTCCCGTGGGATTGACGCGGAGGGCGACCGGCAACCCAAAGCAGCTCCGGCTTCGGCAGAGGCAACAGGCCATCCCGACTGGCTTAGTCCCCCGCTAAAGCCGGCGCGGCCTCCTGCCGGACGGGAGCCGGCGCGGCGTCCCCGGCCACCAGCTTGCGCCGGGCCATCGACACGCTGAAAATGCCCCACTGGTCGCTCAGCTGGTCGATTTTCTCGAAGCCGGCTTCGGCCACCAACTCGTCCATCTCGGCCTGCACGCGGCGGCGCATCACCCAGGCGCTGCCTGCGCGGTGGCTGGTGAGCGAGCGGGCAATCATTTCGAGCTGGGGGTGCCAGGGCTGGTTGGTGTAGAGCAGGTAGCCGCCCGGCTCCACAGCTGCGGCCAGGCCGGCCAGCGAGGCCCGCACCAGGCTGTTGTCGCCAAACAGCTCGTACAGGCCCGACACCACGGCCAGCGTGGGGCGTGGCGTGAGGCCGGCCAGCGCCGCCCGGTCGAATGCATCGCCCAGCTCGAAGGTGGCCACGTCGGCCAGGCCCTTCTCGGCAATCAGACGGCGGCCAGCTTCCACGTTGATGGGGCTGTAGTCGCGCAGGCTAATGTGCTCGGCCTGGCCAGGGCGCTGGGCCAGGGCTTCGAGCACGTAGCGGCCGTGGCCGGCGGCAATGTCCACGATGCGCACCGGCTGGCCGGCGGCCCGCAGTTGCTCCACGGCCCGCCCGATGAGCTGCTCCAGGTGGGCCTTGCGGATGCGGATGCCGCGCCAGCCAATGCTGTTCAGGTACACGTAGTCGACGATGCGGCCCACGGGCGTGAAGCCCTGCTTCTGGTTGCGGTACACGTAGTCGAGGGTGCTGCCCGAGTCGAAGCCGGTGGCCAGGCTCTGGCGGATGCCGGTCGAGAACCGGCCACCCACCTTAATCCAGAAGCGGCTCATGGCCCAGTAGGCGCGGGCCAGGGCCGAAGCGGCCGGCCGGCCCAGGGTGTCGAACTCGGCTTTGGTGAAGCCCTGCTGGTCGGCCGCCAGCAGCCCGGCCGCCGCCACCGGCTGGGCAAACACCCGCGCCACGAAGCCGCGCAGCAGGGCCAGGGCCGGGGCGCGGTCGCGCTCGCCCAGGGTGTCGTGCAGGAAGCCGTCGAGCACGTGCAGCTCCTTCACGGGGCTGCTCAGGTTGTCGAAAAACTGCTGCTGCGGGGCGCGGTACACCACTTGGTCGTCGCCCGACACCAGCACCTGCGTCGGCACGTGAATGGCGGCCGCGTCGGCCACCACGCGGTCGGCGGCCTCGTCCACTTCCAGCAGAATGTTCACCGCGATGGGGCGGGTGATGAGCGGGTCGGTGGTGTAGGAGGCAATGCGGGCGGGGTCGTGGGTGAGCTGGGTGGGCTTCACGTACGACTTCACGAAGAACTTGCCGCGCACCAGGTGCAGGAGGCCCAGCATTTTGGCCGCGCCCGGCACGATGAGGTTAATTTTGAAGGCCGGGGCCGCCAGCACCATGCCGCGCAGGTGGGGGGCATAGTCGTGCACCCAGGTGGCTACCGTCACGGCCCCGAAGCTCTGGCCCACCGCCACCACGTTTTCGGTGGCCACGGCGTGGGTAGCGGCCAGGTGGCGGATGAAGGAGTCCACGTCCTTCACCAGCACGCCATAGTTTTCGGCGAAGCCGCGCTCGCCCGGCGACTCGCCCAGGCCCCGCGCGTCCCAGGCGAAAAAGTCGTAGCCCGGCAGGTTCAGCTCGTCCACCAGGTGGGCCATGCGGCCGCCGTGCTCGTGGCCGCGATGAAACAGCACGAGGGCCTTTTTCGGCCCGTCGGCCGGGGCCGTGGCCGGCCAGTGGCGGTAAAACAGCGCCGCGTTGTCGAAAGAAGGGAAGTGGTGCTCGGCGCAGGGGCGCGCGGTGGCATAGGCAGCATTCATAAGAAAAGGGAATAAGGGAAATGACAATGAAAAAACGGCCGGCCGGCTATTCGCCGTCGTCGGCCAGGGGCGCGTGCACTTTGTGTTGCAGCCGGGTGAGATGTTCGCGCAGGGTTTGCAGGAAAGTGGTTTTGTCGGGCTGCCAGTGTAGGGCGTTGCCCACGGCCACCTTCACGTAGAAGGGCACCGGAATGAGCGTACCCTTGGGCATGGCCCGGCCCAAGCCGTGCATGTACACGGGGACGACCGGCACGTCGGGGAAGCGCTTGGCCAGGTGCCAGATACCAGCTTTCAGCTCGGCCATCTGCTCGGGCGCGCCGCGGGTGCCTTCCGGAAAAATCACCAGCACCTTGCCGGCTTCGAGGGCGCGGTAGCAGTCGGCCAGCGGGTCGGGGGCGTCGGGGTCGTAGCCCTGGCCGCGCACCACCGGAATGATGCCGATGACGTGCAGCGCAAACCACTTCACCAGCCAGTTCTTGCAGAAGTAGTCGGCGGCGGCGGCCGGCTGCACCCCCGGAATGCGCAGCAGCGGAAACAGCGACAGCAGCGTGAGGATGTCGAGGTGGCTGTTGTGGTTGGCCGCGATAATGGCCGGCCCCCGGCTGGGCAGCCGCTCGCGGTGCCGCACGTGGATGCCCAGCCACAGCCACACCACCGGG
>JALYUI010000411.1 GCA_030853845.1 Bacteroidota bacterium
GCTCATGATTATCCGCAAGGAAGGCGAAAAGGTGACGCGCTACGTGCACATCGGCTCGGGCAACTACAACGAGCAGACCGCCCGCCTCTACACCGACGTGAGCCTGCTGACGACCAACGATACCTACGGCCACGACGTGTCGGAATTCTTCAACGTCATCACCGGGCACTCGCAGCCCGACAACTACGAGTACCTCATCACCGCGCCCAAAGACATGCGGCAGCAGCTCATCCACCTCATTCGCGAGGAGGTGAAGCACGCCAAGAAGGGCCACCGCAGCGGAATCGTGATGAAGATGAACTCGCTGGAAGACAAGGAGATGATTGACGAGTTTTACAAGGCGGCCAAGGCGGGCGTGCCCATCCGTTTCATCGTGCGGGGCATTTGCTGCCTGCGGCCGGGGCGGCCGGGCCTGAGCGAGAACATCGAGGTGCGCAGCATCGTGGGCGAGTACCTGGAGCACACCCGCCTGTTTTACTTCCACAGTGGGGGCGAGGCCAAGGTATACGCCGGCTCGGCCGACATCATGGTACGCTCGTTCGACCGGCGCATCGAGGCGCTGTTCCTGATTGTGAACCCCCAGCTCAAGCGCGAGGCCATCAACATTCTAATGCTGAACATGCTGGACAATCAGAACAGCTATGTGATGCGTGAGGACGGGGCATACATCCGCCAGCAGCCGGCCCCCGGCGAGCCAGTGGTGAACGTGCACCGCGACTTCTTTAAGCGCGACGAGGCCCAGCTGGCCAGCGCCACACCCGACGGCCTGCTGGCCCTACTGGACCTGCAGGCGGCGCGCCGCGAGGAGCAACCCTCGGTGGTCGAGCAGATGGCAACTGTAGAGACCCGGTGCGAGGCCGACGGGGAGGACGAAGACGCCGACTTCGGCGCCGGTGCCACCGACGACGACGAGCCCACCGACGGCGAAATCCCCGGCACTGCCGAGCCCGTGGCCGAGCTGGGCAAGGCATAAGCGGGTGCGCGGCTACCCGGCCTGGTAGGTAGGTTCAGCTGGTGCGCGGTGGAGTCTTCCCGGGCTGATTTCTGGTAGCGTTGGGCCGCTTAAGGCCCGAAATAGCCAGCCTGACGCGCTTTGGGGTGCGCTATGCAAGGCGATATTTACTTACTCCATTTCCCCGGGCACGTTCTGCACGTCGGGCACGGGTGGATGCTCGACGTGGCCGCCGGTGGGGTCCATCTCGTCGAAGAATTCCTCGAACAGGGCCTGCATCATGCCGTCTTTCAGGCCGATGTCGGGCACGACCATCGTATTCACGTTGGCCCACTGCATGGCGGCCAGGTAGATGTGGCCGGCGGGGATGATGACGTCGGCGCGGTCGGGGTTGAGCATGGCCACGTTCACGCGCTCGGTCATGCTCAGACCGGAAAGGCGGGTGAGCAGGGTTTCGATGCTGCGGCGGGTGATGTGCTTATCGGGCGCGGACGGGCTGAGGCTGTAGATTTTGTTGATGTTGCCGCCCGTGCCAATGGCCCGCGTAACGTGGTAGCGCCGGGCGTTGGTGCGCACCCAGGCTTCCATTCTGGCCCAGAGCTCGGCCTGGGCCTCAGTGCCTGCCTCGCCGCTTTCTTCCTGCTGCATGCGGCGGATGGAGCCGATTTCGAACGACTGCGCAGCCACCTTGCGGCGGTCGTGGTAGATATTGAACTCGGTGCTGCCGCCGCCCACGTCGATATGCAGGTAGTGGCGCTTGTCTTCGAGTACGTGCTCGATGACGAGGTTGATGTAGAACGCCTCGTCCTGCCCGTCAATCACTTTAATTTCCATGCCCAGCTCGCGGCGCACGCGGGCCACAATGGCCGCGCCATTAGCCGCCGAGCGCATGGCCGAGGTGGCGCACACGAGGTAGTGGGCCACGTCGTGCACCTCCATCAGCAGGCGCAGCGAGTGCAGGAACTTGACGAATTTTTCTTCCTTGGCCGGCGAAATCTCGCCGCTGGCAAATACGTCTTCGCCCAGCCGCATCGGGAAGCGCACGTACTCGACGCGCTTGAGTCGGTAGCGTCCCTCGTAGTGCAGCACGGCCGATATCTGACAACGAACGGCGTTGGACCCAATATCAATGGCGGCGAGCTTACGGAGCGGAAAATTCATGCGGGGCGCGTTCGATTCAAAAATCAAAGATACGTGGCCGCCGGCCTGTTTAAACAGGTTTTTTGCAGTTCAACGGCTCCGCAAATCTGCGGCGCAATTGCGGCCGGCGGCTCAGAAAACCTCGCCCAGGTTCAGCGACAGGCCGTGCGAGCCGTCGAGGCCGAAGCCGTAGTCGACGCACAGGTTGGCGTTGGAAACCTTGTTGAGGCGCAGGCGCAGGCCAGCGCCGGCGGCGGGCACTACTTTCTCGAACCGCTGGCTGGGCTGCTCGCTCACGGTCTGGGCATTGGCGAACACCACGCCGCCCAGCAGCCGGTTGCGGGTGATGCCATAGCGGTATTCGGCCTCGGCGTAGAGCAGGCTCTTGCCCCGAAACCGGCCCTGAATGAAGCCGCGCCCGGTGTTGCTGTACGTGTCCCAGCCGGTGCTGGGCAGGTCGAGAAACGGCGGGTTGCCGGCCAGCGTAACGGCATTGTAGGACCACAGGGCCAGAATATTGGCCGATTGCGGCGACGGGTGCAGGTAGGTGCGGGCCTCCAGCAGCAGCGACTCGTAGCGCGTATCGCTGCCCAGCGCCGGCAGGTTGGCGCGCAGCTGGGTGCTGAAGTAGGTGCCGCCCTGCGGGTTGAGGGCGTTGGCGCGGCTGTCGTGCAGCAGCTGCGCCACCGGCCCCGATGACACCGACTCGCCCTCGATGCCAAACCGGTAGCGCGAAATGCGGCTGACCTGCCGCTCGCTGTTGCGGCTCACGATGCCCCAGTGGTAGTCGAGCTGGTAGCCCAGGCCCGCGTACCAGGCCCGCCCCACGCGGTGCAGGGCACTTTCGTAGACGCGCAGATAGTTGTAGTTCATGCTCACCACACGGTCGGTGGTGGTGGTGAACATGCCCAGGCCGTAGGTGCTTTGCGGGTAGCGCATGCCGCGCCAGTCGCCGGCAATGTACCAGCGGTTATCGGCCGTCCAGAGCGACGAAGTCGCCGTGAAAATCAGCTGGTCGTTGACGGTGTAGGCCGCGCCGGCCAGCAGCGTGGAAACGTTGGCTCCGGGCCGGGCAAAAGCCAGGCTGACTGCCAACTGCGCGAGGCCGCCGGTTTGCTGGGTGTAGCCCAGCACCGGCACCACCAGCAGGGCGTTCTGCCCCTGCTGCATGGCCGTCGAATCGTGCGCGGCCAGGCGCGGAAAGGCCAGGCGGGCCACATCCACGATGTCGGTGGTGGGGCGGGAGGACACGGGGGAGGTCTGGGCTGGGGCCAGCCGTGCCGTCAGCAGTGCCAGCACCAGGCCGGTGGCGGCTCCAGCCCGGTTACGCCGGAAAAAACAGGCGTGTAGCCAGGAGAACATAGTTGTGGAGCCGGAATGTGCTGAACCAGTGCAGGCAGACATCAGGCATAGACATCAAACCTAGCCAAAGGTTCAATTCCTGGCAAACAGCACTCGACCAAATCCCGGAACCAGTCGACGCTGAGGCCGCCTCCTCCACATGGGGACCACCTACTTATCGAGCCGGAAGCCCAGGCCGAACTGAATCAGCGAGCTTTCCACTGATTTCTGGTACGAGACGGCGAAGGCCAGCGTCTCCACCACCGGGGCGATGTAGAAGCCCGCGCCGTAGCCCGCGTGCCAGCCGCCGGGCGAGGCATCCTGATAGTACACCCGGCCCTGGTCATAAAAGCCGAATACGCCGTAGTAGAAGGGCAGGAAGCCGTTTTTTACCTGACCGAGGGCCAGGCGCAGCTCGGTGTTGTAGTACAGGCTGGCGTCGCCGCTGAAGCGGTTGCGGTAGTAGCCGCGCAGGCCCTCATTCTGGCCGATGCTGGCGAATTTGTAGAAGGGAATGTCGGCATTGGGACCGTAGTTTTTAGCGCCGCCGCCCTTAAGTACCAGCGTAACCGGCACGCCGATTTTGGCGGTGCCGTAGTATTCGGCAAAGCCCTGGGTGAGGCCGAAGGTGCTTTTCGAGTTAGTGAGCTGGTAATAGGTGTCGTGCTGCACCCGGATGCGCACGCCGCGCTGGGCAAAGCTGCGGCGGTTGCGCAGGTCGAGGTCAAATACGCCGTTCAGGCCCAGTAGGCTTTGCGAGCTGGTGTTGGGCCGCACGTCGGCTGGGCGGCTGCCGAGGGTGCCGAGGTAGGAATTGTCGGCGAAGCCACTGGTGTAGTTCTCGTACGTGGGGCCGACCCGGAAAACGCTGCGCTGCCAGAAAGTGCGCTCCAGAAAACCGTTCAGGGTGTAGCCCTGGTAGCGGGCGTTGTAGAACTTGTTGTCGTACTGCGTTTGGTCGAAGCTGGTGTTGTTGCCCAGGCCGAAGAAGCGGTAGAAGGGGAAGTAGCTGCCGTAGCGCACCTCGCCGCCCACGTCGAACTTGCCGATGGCGTAGCGGTGCCGGGTGCTGGCCGTGAGCACAAACAGGCCGTTGATGCTCCCCTGCACGTCGAACGAGTACATGTTTTTGTAGCCCGGCTTGCGGAAGCCCTGGCGCAGGAAAGTGATGCCCGCGCTGGCCCCGAAGCCGTCGTTGGCGTTGTAGAACAGGCCGATGCTGGGCTTGTAGGAGTTGAATTCGAACTGTTCCCGGTCGTACGCATTCACGGCCGGGTCGGTGCTGGTGCGGTTATCCGACTCCGGCCCGAGCTGCATTTCGGTACTGGGCAGGTCGTAGATTTTGGTGCGAGCGCGCAGGCCGGTGGCCGTCGAGCGGTCGCTGATTTTGTCCTTGCCGTCGCCGCCAATCACGCGCACCAGGATGCTGTGCTTGCCGCCGTCGCCGCTCACCGTGAAAATATCCTTGCCGCCGAGGCTGTAGAGGCACACTTCTTCGGTTTCCTTGGGCTCGAAAGTGCGGTCGAACAGGGCCGGGCCGTGGGCCGCGTCGGAGTCGCTGGCGCGGTCGAACATCTGCACGCGCACCTGGCCGCCGGACAGGCGGTTCACCTCGAATACCTCGCCTTTGTTCGAGCCCACCACATCCACGCGGCGGGCCAGCAGCAGGTAATATTCGTCGATGGCTTTGGGCAGCTGCTGAATGCGCAGTTTCAGCTTGCGGTTAATGTCCTGGCCCGACTTGGTCTGGATTTCGGCCGGCAGCTGGGCCGTGGCTCCGTCAATAACGGTCGGGGTGATTTTGCCCTGGAGGTATTTGGCGGCCGTCTGCCAGTCTTCGCGGGTCAGGCTTTGCAGCAGAAAGCGGTCGAGGTGGCGAGCAGGCCAGTTCAGACTTTTCATGTCCTCAAACTGGTCGTTGAAGCCCTCGATGCTGGGCACGGCCCACTCGCGGTTGGCCAGGTAGGTGAGCAGTCCATTCCAGAGGGTGAAGCTCTGGTCGCGGTCGCGCGGAATGGGGCGGTAGAGGGTGCCGCCGCCGGGCTGCTTGTAGCCGGCCCATTTCCAGTTGTCCTCGTGCTTGCCGAAGTCGGCCACCAGCATGTCGAAGGCGCGCGCGCGGGCCAGGCCGGGGGCATCCACGCGGTTGTCGTGGTCCTTATACAGCTTGCGAAACAGGCCGAAGCTGCGCGTCACCTCATTAGAGCCACCAAAGCCGGGCACGTTGGGCTTGGGGTCTTTGGGCGCGTCTTCGAGGGTGCCGAGCAGGCCCGCGTAGTCGGCGCGGTAGGTGCCGAGCTGCTGGTTGTCGGGCAGGCGGAACAGGCGCGGGCGGGCATGCAGAATATCCGTCTGGTCGAGCATGTAGCTGATGGGCAGGTTGCTGTACGGGTTGGCCGTGGCCGTCACGTCGCGCAGAATATCCGAGGCGATGGAATTGCGCAGCTCGGGCGGCAGAATCTTGGTCACGTCCTTATCCACCGAGCGGAACACGTATTCCGAGCTGTCGGCCGCAATGAGCTTGAGCGAAGTCGTCTGCCGCCCGCCACCCTTGCCGGTGGGGCGCAGGCCGCCTTTTTCAGTGCCCAGGTCGAGGGTTTTCACCGTGATAGGCTGTAGCCAGGCGGCGCGGTAAATGTCGCCAATGAAGAAATCGCGGCTGGCCGTGGGCTTGTACTCGGGGCCGGGCACCACCGTGGTGGTGGCCTGGAAGGGCACGTCGGGCTTGCTTTCGGCCACCGTCTGCGTTGCGCCGGGGCAGCTGCTGATGAAGGGGTTGGCGGGGGCGTGCTGGTCGCCGCCCCCGGCGCAGGCCGAGCGGAACAGCGTGGCGGTGAAAGCATCGTTAGTCGACCGCCCATCGGCTCCAAACGTCACCACATGCGTCTTCACGGTACCGTCGGCGTAGTATTCGAGGGTAGTAAAACCTTCTTCGCTTTCGCTGTACAGCGACGCACCTTTGGCCCCCACGTGCTGGCTTTCAGCAAAGCTGCCGCTCACAATGTGGTAGTTGCCTTGGAACGGGGTGAGTTGCAGGCTGTAGTCGTGGGCGGCGGCATATATCACACCGGGGTTGCTTTGCAGGGTGTTCAGCAGCTCCTTTTTCAGGTCCTGGTAGCCGGGGCTGGCCATGTCGCGCGGAGTACCCACGTTCTGGCGGTAGGCGGCGTACACCGTGCCCAGCACGGGCGGGCTGAGGTGGCGCGCGAGCGGCTCGTGGCCGGCGTACACGCCGTTGCTCACCACCGGGTGGTGGCCCAGCAGCAGCACGTTGCGGTTTTTGGTTTCGTCGATAATGTCCTGTAGCTGCTCGCGGAACTCCTCCTTGGTCAGGGTCTTGCAGTCGGTGTCGGGCGCTTCGGGCCGGTCGAAGGGGTGGGTGAACCAGGGCGTATTCAGAGCCACCAGGCGCACCAGCGGGGCCACGTCCACCACTTCGGGGCCGGGGCAGCCGTTGGTCGGGATGAAAGCATTCTGGCCAGGCAACTGCTTCTCGATGTATTTTTCGAGCCGGCGCACGGCCTTGAGGCCGGCGGGACCGGAGTTAGCCCAGTCCTTATCGCCGGGCAGGAAGTAGATGCGGCCCTGGGGCAGGCCCCGCACCAGGGCAATCAGCTCGTCGGCGCGGGTGCGGGTGGCCTGGGCCAGGGTGGTATCGCCCTTGGTCACCAAGCCGGTATTGCCCACGATGTCGCCCAGGTGCACCACCGTAAAGGGGCCGGTCTGGCGCTCCAGGGTAGCGCGCAGCTGCTTGAGGCGGCCGGCCGGGAGGGTTTCCTGGGCAGTGTTGCCCAGCAGGAAAACGGTGTGGGCGGGCGGCGTAGTCTGGGCAGCCAACGGCCCGGCCGCGAGGCCCAGCGCGCATAGCGCGAAGAAGAAAAGATGGCGCATAGGAAGTCGGTATGCCTTCGAGTACGCAGAAAACCGCTTTAAGTATGCGCCCGCCTCTGCTTGCTACTTGTTTTTTCCGGTTCTGCCCGCTGCATAGCGGCTTTTCTCATTCAGCCGGCCAGCTCACGCAGCACCTTGGGCACGCCGGTGCTGGCGGCCTCCACCACGTAGCGCACGTCGCGCCGGCCAGCTTCGGGCTGGTGCGGGTCGATGACGAACACCGGACAGGTGGCGGGGGCGTAGTGCAGCAGCCCGGCCGCCGGGTACACTTGCAACGAGGTGCCCACCACAAGCAGCGCATCGGCGGTGGCTACGGTTTCGGCGGCTTCCTCAATGGCCGGCACCATTTCGCCAAACCACACGATGTGGGGGCGCAGCTGCTGGCCGTCGGGGGCAAGGTCGCCCAGGCTGATGTCGCCGCAGCAGTCGTACACGGTGGTTTCGTCGGCTACCGAGCGCATCTGGCGCAGCATGCCGTGCAGGTGCAGCACCTCGGAGGAGCCGGCGCGCTCGTGCAGGTCGTCCACGTTCTGGGTGATGATGCGCACGCGCCAGCCGGGCTGCGCTTCGAAGCCGGCCAGAGCCAGATGGGCGGCGTTGGGCTGCACGGTGCGGGCCTGGGCGCGGCGCTGGTTATAGAAATCGAGCACCAGGGCCGGGTTGCGGGCAAAGCCCTCGGGCGAGGCCACGTCCTCCACGCGGTGGTCTTCCCATAGCCCATTGGTATCACGAAAGGTGCGGATGCCGGATTCGGCCGAAACGCCGGCCCCGGTCAGAACGACGAGGGTTTTCATGGTAGGAGTTGGGGGGGCGTGGTTGTCAGGGTAACTAAACAACGTCATGCAGAGCGAAGCGAAGCATGACGTTCAATTTTTAAAAATATAGCCCACCTATAACGTCACCTCGCCCTGGTCTTCGCCCTGCCAGTATTTGATGCGTTTGGCCGTAACGCGGATGAGCACGATGCCCGGCGTGTCGAGGCCCTGGGCAAACCAGCGGTCGAGGTCAGGGTTCCAGTGCTTCACCATGGTAGCCTTCTGGCGAATGAGCGTGGCCAGGCCCACCACCGTCACGTACAGCCAGTCCGGCCCCGAAAAGCCCAGGCTCACGTGGGCATTCTCGCTGATGTCGCGCACCATGCGCGCGCCTTCGTAGGTGAAGTAGTAAGAGTCGCCGTCGTATTCCACGTCGCCGTTGTTGCTCATGGGGCGGGTGCTGAGCTGGCCCCGGCTGGTGTGGGTGGTGAGCAGGGCAATGTCGAGCTTGGCCATTTTGGCGGCCACGTCTTTAAGGGTTTTTTCAGCCATTGTCGGATAAAGTGCGGGAGTAGTTAACCAGATTCAGGTTACGGCCGATGGGGGCCGGGGTTGGGCCGGGGCTAAAAAAATCCCCGCCGGTTGGGGCGGGGGTGAAGAGGCGGGGGCAGTGGGAGAGGCTTTGAGTCGTTCTGGTAAAAAAATAGGCAGGCTTGATTTTGAAGCGGCCCTAGAATGCGGATGTCAGGTAAAGCCAGACTTTTGTTAAAGTCTAACTCCCCCGAATCTCCTCCTTCAATTCCGCCACGAACTGCGCGAATTCCGGCTCGGCTTCTACGTTGGGGTGCCAGGCCAGGCCCATTTTGGCCAGGTTGTACTGGTGGTGGGAGCTGATGGTGGCTCCCGGCAGGAACTGACCGCTGGCGTCGCGCTCGCGGCCCAGCAGCCACAGCGTATCGGAGAGGGCGGTGGTGGTGGTGAGGTCGTGCGACACGATGACGACGGTGTTCAACTCGTCCATCGTCGTCACTTCGACAATAATGCGCTTCACCTCGTCAATCATGGCCACGTCGAGGCCCGAAAAGGGTTCATCGAGCAGGATGAGGTGGTCGGAGCAGAGCAGCTGCTGGGCAATGGCGGCCCGCTGCCGCTGCCCGCCCGAGAGCAGGGCCGGGTACTTGCGCCGGTGCGCGGCCAGCCCGAAGCGCTCAAGGTAGGTTTCGACGTGCTGGCGGGCGGCTTCGGGGGCGTGCTTGCGCTGGGCGGCCACCAGCAGGTTGTCGAACAGGGTGCGGTGGCCGAACAGCGGGTAGCGCTGCTGCACGAAGCCCACCATGCCGGGCCGCACGGCCTGCTGGGCGAGGCCCACGTCCACGCGGCCGCTGCTCGGGGCCATCAGCCCGGCCATGATGCGGCACAGCACCGACTTGCCGATGCCCGAGCGACCGTAGAAGCCCACGACCTGCCCCTGGTGCATGTCGGGGCGGATAACATCGAGAATCCGGGCGTTGATGTCGCGCAGGATGACTTCGCCGTGGAAGGACAGGGAAATGTTGTCCAGGGTGAGGATGGGGTCGGCGTAGGAGTGGGCGTGGGTGGTCATGAGCGGTAGCGTGGACTTTGCGAGTCGGCGCGTTGAAGGGTTTTGGGGAAATAGGCTGGCCGGGTCCGGGCCACGCGCGGACTCGCAGCGTCCACGCTACAGTGCGCCCAGCGCGGAATAGGGGAAAAACACCCGGCGCAGCAGCACAAACACGTAGTCCTGCGCCGCGCCGGTGGCCAGAATCACCAGCTGAATGGCTACCACACCATCGAGGTGCAGGTAGCGGTTCTGCTTGTAGAGGAGCAGGCCGATGCCGCCTTCGGACTGGTAGAGGGTTTCGACCAGCGTAATCATGGTCCAGATGATGGCGAAGTTCTGGCGCACCACTTCGAGCATCTCATCGAGCTTGCCAAGCACGACGACTTCGTAAAAGCTGCGCCACTCGCTCATGCCCAGGGTGCGGGCGTGGTCCATCTCCTCCTGGGTGGTGGTCAGAATCACGCTCGTCATGCCCGTGACGAGGTACACGGTGGCCCCGAAGATGAGCACCGAGAGCTTCACCTGGTGGCCCGAGCTCAGCAGCAGGGCCATGAAAAAGGTGAGGCCGGTGAGGGTGAGGTAGCGCATTTTGCTGGCCGCGTAGGCAATGGGCCGGAAGAAGGGCAGGGCCGTGAGGTAAGAAATGCCCAGCGCCAGCACCGTGGCCACGGCCAGCGCCTCAATGGCCGTGGTCATGCTGGCCCACAGCTCCTGAATGAGGCCCTGGGTGCTGATGAGGTCGCCCAGCGCCCGCAGCACGTCGCCCAGGCTGGGGAACAGCTGCATGGGGTAAAACAGCCACAGCAGCAGCAGCAGGGTCACCTGGGCCACCACCATCGAAGTGAAGACGAGGCGTGCCGGCTGGGCATTGGGCGCGAACAGGTTTTTCATGAGAAGAAGGGTTGAGGTAGTGCCAGGCCCGGCAGAAAAATCGGCCGGCTGGGCCGGTGGCCGGGAGCAGTGAATACTTTTGCCGGTGAGTAATGGGCGGGCAGGAGCCCGCCCGGCCCCGCCACAGCGGCCACTCACCGATGAAGCAGCGATGCAGCAAGCAGAAAAGAACTTCCGGCGCGGAGTGGGCCTGCTGGGTCTGGCAACCATCTTTGTGGCGGCCGGCTACTACTGGCTGCTGCTCTGGAAGCTGGCCTGGATAACGGATGTCCAGCTGCACGTGGGCATGCTGCAAAAGGTGCTGCGGGGCCAGGGTTCGGTGCCGGCCAACTTCGGGTTTTATGAAGTGGTGCGCGTGGCCAGTGGCTTTTCCGACGAACCGGGCCGGCTGCTGGCGGCGGCCATCGGAGTAATCGGGCTGGCCTGGGGGGCACTGGTGGTCGTGTCGGGGTATGGGGGCCGCCGCTTGTGGCAGACCTGCGCGCTGGGTGAGCCCGAAACCGCGCCGGGCGTGGTTCTGCTGCTGGCGGCGGCCGGCTCGTGCCTGCTGTTTCCGCTGCCGGCCAGCGGCGAGGGCTGGTACCTGGGCCTACTGCCGCCCAACGTCTACCACAACTCCACCATCATCTGCGCGCTGCCATTCAGCGTGCTGGCCTTCGTGCTGGGGGTAAAGCGCCTGGCTGCAACCCGCCCGCCGGCGCTGGCCGACGACCTGGCGCTAAGCCTGGTGCTGGTAATCGGGGCAGTTTTCAAGCCAAGCTACGCCTTTGCCTTCCTGCCGGCCTATGCGGGGCTATTTGTGCGGCAGTTCGGCTTGCACCTGCGGGCGCTCGGGCGGCTGGCCGTGGCCCTGCTGCCCGTACTGCTCGTCATTGCCGGGCAGCTGCTCTGGACGCGCCAGCACCCGCACGATACCCTGTATGGCGCTTCCACGCTGGCCTTGGGCTGGCCGGCCGGCTGGCGCACCTTCGTGCCCGACTTTGGCCCGGCGCGGGTGGCGGCCTGCGCGGCCAGCTCGCTGCTGGTGCCGGTGGCGGCCTACGCCCTCCGGCCCGTTTGGCTGAGGCGGCAGGCCCACCAGCTGGCGCTGGGCAGTCTGCTGGCCGGCCTGCTGCTGTTTCTGCTGGTGCATGAAACCGGCCTGCGGGCCAGGCACGGCAATTTTATCTGGCAGGTGGTGGCGGCAAGTCATGTGTTACATTGGTTGATTCTGTTAGAAGGGTTGGCATGGGTTCCGGCCGATGCCGGGCAAAGCCGCCGCAAAAAGCTGCTTCTGGGCCTGCTGGCCATCGAAGTAGTAAGCGGCGCGGTTTACCTGGTCAGCAGCCTGTTTCGCGGAGTGTATCAGTAGCGCCGCCAGTATAGGCAACCGCCCGGGTTCAAGGAGATAATGGAACTGATGTGCCTTTGCGAAACTTAACTTTTAAACTCCGCGAAACTTCGCGCGCTTAGTTGCCGAGCACCACTTCCACGCGGCGGTTCTGAGCTTTGCCTTCCGGGGTGGCGTTGCTGGCTACCGGCTCGGTGGCACCGTGGGCGTACACCTGGATGCGGCCGTCGGGGAAGGCGCTGTGGCTTTTGGCTTCGAGCCAGTGCTGCACGGCCATGGCGCGGTCCTCGCTCAGCTGCTGGTTTTTAGCGGGGTCGCCGGCGTTGTCGGTGTGCCCGTGCACAGCCACTTTCAGGCGGCCGGCCACCACCAGGTCGTTGAACAGCTGGTTGAGCTCCTGCGTGGTGCGGGGCGTGAAGCTGCTCTGGCCCGAGTTGAACTCGATGTTCCAGGCGCGCTTGCTCACGCTCTGGCGGATTTCGTCGCCGGCGGCAAACTGCTGGGTTTCGGCCGGGGCCAGAGTTTTGCCCTTGTACTGCGCCTGCAGCTTTTGCAGCGGCTTCAGGTCCAGCATCTGGTCGAGCGGCACGTAGCCGGGCAGCTCTTTCGGGTAGAGCCGGTGCTGCACGTCGCCGAAGGTTTTGTACACGGCGGCGTAGATGTTGGTGCCGCCCTCATCAAGCCCAAACAGCGTCAGGTTGTCGTTGAAGTTGAAGGCTTTGCTGCCGCCCAGCTCCACCACGTCGCCATTGCGGTCGGCTTCGCTCACGCCCTTGTAATACTTCAGCCAGTACGCGCCGGGCTTGTCCTGGTCGCCGTATACGGTGGCCGAAATGTCGGCGGCGCGGCTCAGGGCTTCGGGGTGGCTTTTCACCTGGTCGCCGGCCACGGCGAAGGCCGTCATCAGGCCCAGCACCTGCTGCGGATGGGCATCGTACCAGCGCTTGGTCGTCACCATGATATTGGGCATCTGGTTCGAATATTCGCGGGTACTCACGATGTTCACGAGGCCGCCGCGCTGCTTGGCAATGTTCACATCGCCGGGCGTCCAGGTGGCCACGGCATCGGCTACCACGTCCACTTTCACGCCGGTGTTCTTGCCGTTCACCACCTTGGTGCGGCTTTCGGGCTTGCCGAGGATGTACTTCTCAGCGGCCACCAGGAAGTCGCTGGCGGCCATGAAGTTCACGGCTTCGGGGTCGTAGGTGGTTTCGTCGGGGTTCACCTTCAGGTTGTTGTCGGCGCACCATTTCAGGGCGATGTTCTGGTCGCCGTCGCGCAGGTAGCAGGCCACGGTTTTGCCCAGGGCGGCTTTCGGGTTTTCCTGCCACTCTTTCGGCCCCATCAGCTTGTCTTCGCCGAAGGATTTGCCCACCGAGTAGGGGATAAGCTGCAAGCCGGTGCCGGCCTTTTCGAGCTGGGCCTGCACCGTGCTGAACGCCGGCAGGCCATCGCCCATGATGCTCACCACCAGGCCCGGCGCGGCGGGGTTGCTTTGCAGGTCGAGGGCGTTTTTCACCAGGTCGGCCTGCATTTTCGATACGTCGTCCTGGCGCACAATCTGTAGGTCGAGGCCGTTAGCCGTCATGGCCGAGCCCATCGTGCTGCGGGGACCACCGTTGGCCAGCATGCCGGCCATCTGGCTGTTCCAGGCCATCACTTCCCACACCACGGGCGTGCCTTTGTCGGCCGGGGCGGTGCCGGGTAGCGGTGCCAGCGGCACCACCACCGTGGCCTTATTGCCGCCGGTGGCGGTGGGCAGCTCAATCGAGTTGAGCAGCACCGACTGCGTTTCGGCTTTCTTGAATACGGCCCCGCTGGAAACCAGCTTGTTGATGCCGAAGTAGAGCGCGGCCACGAGGATGAGGCCGATTAAAAATTTACCGCGAGTAGTCATTTTTTCAAAGAGTTAAGAAGGGAAGAGGGGGTGGCGCGGGGTCGTATCCGGTAGGGCTGCGCCCCGTGCCGGCTACTGGCAGGCCTGTGGCCGGCGGGCGTTGAAGGCCACGGAACAGGTGCGTTCGGCGCGGTCTAGCCGTTCTGCCGGGCGGGCTACCGCACTGTTAGTCGTCGGCACAGAGCTGGAGCTCCGCGCCTTCGTACCAGTATTGTATAGCGACTCGCCCAGCAGGCCCAGCACGCCAAGCGTCAGCAAAAAGCTAGTCGAGCAGGCTAGAATAGGCATCATTGGTGGCTTGTTTAAAGGTTTGGGCGTTGGTGGGCTGCGCCTGCTCCGAGAGCACGGCGCTGAACTCGCCCTTCTGGTATTTGTCGAGCAGGTTCTGGCCCTTCTCGCTCATCACGCCGTTCTGGATGTCCATCTCCTTCACGAAGTCCTGCGAGTAGCGCATGGCCTGCTTAATCTGGCCGAGCTGCTGGGCCATTTCCTGGGCCACGCGGTCAGTGGCCATGTCGAAGAAGTACTTCTTGTCGGGGTCGCCGCGCAGGATGTTCATCGCGGCCTTCATGCCCGAGCTGGTGCGCTTCACGAGCTGGTATTCGTCCTTCAGCAGGTTTACCTTGAACTTGCTGGCGTCAATCTGGCGCACGGCGGCTTTCAGAATCTGGCGCATCACCAGGCTCACGTTGGCCGTGGTGGCGGCCATCGGTTGCAGGCGCTGGCTGTACTCCTGAAGCTGGGCGGCGCGCGAGGCGTACGATTCGGCGGCATCCTTTTCGCCCTGGCGGTTGGCCGAGGCGGCCAGCGCCAGGTACTCCTGCACCTGGGCGGCGTTGGCGGTCAGCTTGCGCTTCACCAGCTCGTGCGCCCCTTCGATGTTGGAGACTTCGCCTTCCATCTTGCGGGCTTCCTGCTCGGTGTTCTTGATGTAGTCCTGCATAATACCGATGGGGTCGGTGTTCACGAAAACCCCGGCCATGGTGCGCAGAATGCGCTGCCCGGCGTACCACAGCCCGGCGTGGATGCGCTTATTGGTGCCCAGCAGAAACAGCACGAACAGCACGCCCAGCCCGATGCCCAGCTTCACGGTGTCGAATACCATGTCGACGAGGAAGGGCAGGATGCTGCCCCAGAAGTACACCGCCGTGCCCACCAGCCCCAGCAGCACGAGGCGGCCGGCGACTTTTTCGGGCTGCTGCCACTTGGGCAGGCTGTTGTCGGTATCAGTGGAGGAAGAGAGGAGGTTGTTCATGGCGTTGGTGGTTTAGTGACTGCCACCCATTGCCAAGACCAGTGCCGATTTGAAAATAATTTCGCCGAAAAATGATAAGTATTTGATTAATAGAATTCAGTAAAAAAATAACCCCGCCGAAATTTCTTTCAGCGGGGTTATTTTTTCCAAAATGGAAAGCCGTTTTTACCAAAACAGCAAGGGCCGGGCCAGTACGCCGTAACGCGCCGTAACGCGCCGTAACGCAAACTTTGTAGTTCGCGTGCCTGCGCCATTCGGAGGTCTTTCGGGTTTCGTTCAGGCACGCGAACTACAAAGTTCGCGCTACGGCCCTACTTTATCGGCACCAGTATCAGGGCCGAGCTGCCGGCAATCTGCACGCCGCTGGTTACTTCCAGCACGTCGAGGCCCTCTTCGTTTATCTCACGGCCGCGCAGCACTACTTTATAAGTGTCGCGGGGCAGCGAGATGCTGCTGGCCGCCCGGTTGCCGTTGAAAATGACGATTATTTCCGGCCAGGTATCGCCTCCGGCGTGGTCTTTCAGGCGGTAGGCAATGAGGCCGGGGCGGGTGGGCAGAAACTCCAGGTGCTGCTGAATCAGCTCGGCGGAAGGCAGGCGGAAGGCGGGGTGGTTGCGGCGCAGCGTGAGCAGGCTGCGGTAGAACTCGTACACGGCCACGTACTTGGCCTTGCGGCCCCAGTCGAGCTGGTTCACGCTGTCGGGCTGGTTGTAGGAATTAGAGGAGCCGCCCTTGGTGCGCAGAAACTCGTCGCCGATCGGCAGAAATGGTACGCCCTGCGACGTGAATACGATGGTGTTGGCCAGCACGTCCATCTTGATGAGCTGCTCCTCGCTGGCCCCGGGACTCGATACCACGAGCTTGTCCCAGAGCACCCGGTCGTCGTGGCAGGCCACGTAGTTGATGGCCTGGGCCGGGTTGCCGGCCCAGGGGGCTTTCGAGTAGTTCACTTTCGTGTAGTCGAGCTGCGGGTGCCGGGTGGCCCCCACGATGCCGAATTTCACGCTCTCCTCCAGGCCGGCCTGGCCGCTGGCGAAGCCGGGCTCGGTCTGGCGGGCGTAGTGGCCCTTCACGCCGTCGCGCAGCTCGTCGCCGAAGGCGGCGATGCGGTCGATTTTCATCATATTGGCCTTCACGGCGCGCTGGGCTTCGGGCAGGGGCGAGGAGCCGGCGGTCCAGCCCTCGCCGTAAAGGAAAATGCTGTGGTCCTGCTGGTCGAGGGCCACGCGCACGGTGCGCATGGTTTCGAGGTCGAGGACGCCCATCAAATCAAATCGAAAGCCGTCGACGTGGTATTGCTTCGCCCAGTACGCCACTGATTCCACGATGAGCTTGCGCACCATCGGCCGCTCCGAGGCTACCTCGTTGCCGCAGGCGGTGGCATTACTGAGCTTGCCGTTGGCCTCGTGGCGGAAGTAGTAGCCGGGCACCAGCTGCTCGAAGCTGCTGCGCCCGGCATCGGCCACGTGGTTGAACACCATGTCGAGCACCACGCGCAGGCCCGCGCCGTGCAGGTTTTCCACCAGCTGCTTGAGCTCGCGGATGCGGGCGGCCGGGTTGGCGGCGTCGGTCGAGTAGCTGCCTTCGGGCACGGTGTAGTTGAGTGGGTCGTAGCCCCAGTTGTAGCGGTTGGCGCTGGCAGGGGCGGCTTCGTCGATGCTGGCGAAGTCGTTGGTGGGCAGCAGGTGCACGTGGGTCAGGCCCAGCTCCACGAGGTGGTCGAGGCCGGTGCTCACGTTGGCCGGACCGCGGGTGCCGGTCTGGGCTGCCCCCAGGAACTTGCCCTTGTGCCGCACCCCCGACTGCGGGTGCATGGTGAGGTCGCGCACGTGTACTTCGCCGATTACGATGTCGGTGGGCTGCTTCAGGGCCGGGCGCAGGTCGGTATCCCAGCCGGGAGGCTGCGCGATGGCCGGGTTGAACACGGCCCCGCGCAGGCCGTTGATGCCGACGGCGTGGGCATAGGGGTCGGCCACTTCGGCCATCTTTTTGCCCATGATGGTGGCCTGCACGGCGTAAAATCCGGTAGTGCCGACGGGCAAGGCGTAGGTCCAGGTGCCATCTTCGGCTTTCTGCATGAGCAGGTCGGCACGGGGCGCGCCGCCGGTGCCGGCGGCGTAGAGCTTCAGGTGCAGGGCTTCGGCGGTGGGGGCCCACACGCGCAGGGTGGCCTGGGGGCCGCGCCAGGTCAGGCCCAGGTCGGGGCCGTGGTACACGGGGTAGCTGGCGAAATCGGGCAGGGGCGGGGCGGCCAGCGCGGCCAAAGCAGGTAGCAGCACAAGCAGCAGCAGTTGCAGACGAATCATGGGTGCAAAGGTCGGGACAGATGGGGGGATTGTAGCGCCGTATCGGCGAGTTCGCGCGTGGGCCAGTCGTTCACGCGCGCCGGCTCGGCGAGTCCCCGCTACATCCCAACCGATAAAATCCGGCCCGCAGTCGATATAATGGCCGGCGCGGTCGTTTCGGGGCGGGTGGGGCCGGCGCAGGGGGGTAAGTTTGTAAGCTGACCAAACTTCCCACCCGTGCCCGTACTCACGCCCCGTCGTTTTCTTTCCCCGCTCATCCACGTGCTGGTGTGGGGGCTGTTCGGGCTCACGTTTCTGCTGTTTCAGCCGCTGTCGGGGCGGCTCACCCTGCCCGCGCAGTTCTGGCTGAAGCAGGGGCTGATGTTCGGGGCCTGGGTGGGCACGTTCTACCTCACGGCGCGGGTGCTGGTGCCGCAGCTGCTGTTTCGGGGGCGCACGGGCTGGTTCGTGCTGGCGCTGGTGGGCACCACGGTGGCCGTGCTGGGCTTCAGCTTCTTCCTCGATACCGTGCTCGACCTGCCGGCCCTCATGCACAAGGCCTTCCACCAGGTATTCGGCCGGCCCCGGCAGGAGCGCAGCGGCCTGCGCTTCGATACCAACAGCTTGCTTACCACCCTGTTCGTGCTGGGCATCAGCACCAGCATCACGGTAGTGCAGAAGTGGCAGCACGATGCCCGCCTGCGCCAGGACCTGGAGCAGCAGCGCGTGTCGGCCGAACTGGCCGTGCTCAAGGCCCAGATAAACCCGCACTTCTTCTTCAACACCCTCAACAACATCTACGCCCTCACGCTGCTCGACGGCGAGCAGGCCCGCGTGGCCATTCACCGCCTCTCGCGCATGATGCGCTACGTGCTCTACGACACCGCCGGCGGCCTCACCCTGCTCAGCCAGGAGCTGAACTTCGTGCAGGACTACATCACCCTGATGCAGCTGCGCCTCGACGAGCGCGTGACCGTGACCTTCGAGCGCCCCGAACCCCTGCACGACGTGCCCCTGGCTCCCATGCTGCTGCTGCCCTTCCTCGAAAATGCCTTCAAGCACGGCGTGGCCGCTACCCAGCCCAGCTGCATTTACATTGGCCTGCGCCAGCCCACGCCCACCGTGCTCGAGCTGGAAGTGCGCAACTCCCTGCTGCCCGCCGCCAGCACCGACCTGGCCGGCAGCAACGGCATCGGCCTGGCCAACACCCGCCGCCGCCTCGACCTGCTTTATCCCGGCCAGTACGAGCTGCTGGTGGACCCTCGCACGGCAGAGCGGGAGTTTCGGGTGCGGCTGACGCTGCGCGGGATTGGTTCGGCCTAACGTTCACCTCACCCCCTGACTCCCTCTCCAAAAGAGAGGGGGCACCGGTTCATGAGGACGGTTTTTGTGAGAGGATTTCTTTGTAAGCATAACCGGTGCCCCCGCTTTTTT
>JALYUI010000438.1 GCA_030853845.1 Bacteroidota bacterium
GTACCAGCCGGCCCGCCACCTGCGGCATGGCATCGAGCAGCTGCTCCAGGCCCCGGCCCACGTTCAGCGCGCCCTGGTAGAGGATGTAGCTGCCGGCCTCGGGCGGAGCGGGCGGGCCTTCGAAGCGGCTCACGTTGCGCACCACGCCGAAGGGCCGGCCGTAGCGCTGCGCAAATACCCCGGCCAGCGCCGGCCCCACGGTGTAGGCCAGCCGGGCGCGCGGCACCACGAAGGCTTCAATGCGCCGCCAGATGCGCTGGACGGCCGGCCGGGCTACTACCTCGGGCACTTCCGTGAACAGCTCGTGGGCATCATACACCAGTGGCTGCCCGCCCAGGCGGGCGCGCAGCCACATGGGCAGGGCCGTGTCGAGGTCGCAGGCACACCAGGCAGCGGCGCGCTGGCCCAGCAGGTACAGCAGCAGCCGCAGGTTGTACTCAAGGTAAAAAAGCTTGCCCTTCTGAAACCAGCCGTGCAGCCGGTGCTGCTCGTAGGGCTGGGTCGTGAGCGGCGGCGAGCCCGGTCGCGCCCAGCCCACCAGCAGCACGCGGTAGCCGGCCGCCGCCAGGCTGCCGCAGATGCGCTGCATGCGCTGGTCGAAGCACAAATCGGTGGTGACAGCGAAAACCAGTCGGGGGGCAAGGAGGTTGGACACGGAAAGAAGTTGCTGGTTTCTAGTGGTTAGTTGCTGGTTATTCGTTGCTGGCTGGCCCTTTCCGTCAGCTTCCGGCCAGCCGGCCGGACTCGAAACCAGCAACCCGAAACCAACAACCAACAACTGGTAATTCGCCGGCGCGCGCCGAAAATGCCCTGTGCTGAATTTTTTTGCTCAAATTTACGCCCGGCCCTTGCTGGGGGCTCATTAACTTAGCCGGAAATATCTATCGGCCGTACGCGTTGTTCCATGACTCCATTTTCGGCTTCTTCTGCCCGTCCCGCCTCGTTGTCGCCGGCCACGCTGCTCGACCAGCTCGGGCAGGTCTACCTGCTGCTCGATACCGATGGCGTTGTCGTGGAGGCCAATGACGTTTTTCTGGCCCTCACGGGCTATGCGCGCAAGCAGGTGCTGGGCCAGCGCGCCCACGAGCTGTTTATGGCCCCCGACCAGCGTGAAGCCCGCCGCCGCGCCTACCTCGAAACTATTGCCCGCGAAACTCCCGCCGCCAGCTACCAGCGCACCCTGCTCACCCAGGGTGGGCAGCCGCGCCTGGTGCACTGGCGCACGGGCTTCACCCGCGACACCGCCGGCAGCATTACCGGTACCTGGATGGTGGGGCAGGAAGCCAATGAGCTGACCCTCGCCACCCCTGCCCTCACCAACGACAGCACCCACCTTCAGGACTTTCTCGACAACGCCCAGGACCTGGTGCAGCACCTGAGCGCCAGCAATGCCTTCCTGTTCGTGAACAAGGCATGGAAGGAAAAGCTGGGCTACACCGATGCCGAGCTGGCCACCCGCACCCTGGCCGACGTAGTGCACCCCTACTACAAGGCCAAACTGCTCTACCAGCTGCGCAACCTGTACGACGGCGAGCCGGTGAACAAGGTCGAAACCGTGTTTCTGACCAGCCTGGGCAAGCCCGTGCACCTCATTGGTAGCATGAGCGTGGTGCGCGAGGAAGGCCAGCCCATGAGCAGCCGCGCCATTCTGCACGACATCACCGACCGCATCAAGGCCGAGCGGCTCCAAAAGGTTTACTACAGCATTGCCAACCTGGCCATCTCAGCCAAAGACTTGCCCAGCCTCTACGGGGCCATTCATCGCGAACTGAGCAAGATTATCGAAACCAGCAACCTGTTCATCGCCCTCTGCGACGACGCCCGCACGCAACTCCAGTTCGTGTACCACGTCGACCAGTACCCGCAGAACCGGCCGCAGGCGGCCCAGCCATTCTCGGCGGGCGTGTCGGAATACATTATTGCCGGTGGGCAGCCTCGCTACCTCACCCACGCCGACTTTCAGCAGCTGGTGCGCAGCGGCACGCTCACCCTGCACGGGCAGGTGCCCGAGGTGATGCTGGCCTCGCCCCTGAGCATCGGCGACCGCATCATCGGTGTGATTGCCGTGCAGGACTACCACCGCGTGGATGCCTACACGCCCGGCGACCTCGACGTGTTGCACTTCATCTCGAACCAGGTGGCCCTGGCCATCGAGCGCAAGCGCAACGAGGAGCAGATTGGCAAGCAGACCGCCCGCCTGAACGCCATTTTCGAGAGTGGCTCGCACGTGATGTGGACCGTGGACACCCAGGCCCACCTCATGAACTTCAACCGCAACTACGCGGCCCTGTTTCTGCGGCGCAACGGCACCTACCCCGTGCGCGGCATCAGCCTCTGGAAGTCGGACCTCGAAAACATGCCCGTTGAGGAGCGCGACGTGTTTGTGCACCACTACGAAGCCGCTGCCCAAGGCCAGGCCCAGCGCTTCGAGATGCGCCTGCGCGACCCCCGGGGCCAGGATGTATGGACGGATATTTACCTGAACCCGATTTACCTCGGCGATGGGTCGTTTGAGGAAATTTCGGCCATTGCCCACGACATTACCGAGCAGAAGCGCGCGCAGCTGGCCCTCGAAGCCCAGGAAGAGAAGTTCCGCAACATCTTCGAGTCGTTTCAGGATATTTACTACCAGACCAATGACGAGGGCCTGCTGACCATCGTCAGCCCGTCGGTGCGCGAAGTGCTGGGCTACCAGCCCGAGGAGGTGGTGGGCCAGCCCGTGGCCCTCTACTACGTCGACCCCGGCGACCCCGAGCGGGTAACCGCCGAGCTGAAGCGGAGCGGCGGCCTGCGCAACTTCGAAACCCAGATGTGGCACAAGCTGGGCCATCCCGTGAGCGTACTCGTGAACGCGCGATTCTCGATTGCCGGCCGGCGCGGCACCGAAGGCATTGCCCGCGACGTAACCGAAATCCAGCAGATGCAGGATGACCTGCGCCAGGCCAAGGATGCTGCCGAAGCCGCCCTGGAGGCCAAAACCCAATTCCTGGCCAACATGAGCCACGAGCTGCGCACGCCCATGAACGGCATCATCGGCATGATTGACCTGCTCGACCAGACCGTGGAAAACGACGAGCAGCTCGACTACGTCGACACCCTGCGCAAGAGCTCCGATGCCCTGCTCACCATCCTGAACGACATCCTCGACTTGTCGAAGATTCAGGCCGGCAAGCTGCAATTGCACGAGTCGGCCCTGGAGCTGGCCGCCGTGATGGAGCGCATCCGGGCGCTGTTTATCTACCGGGCCGAGCAGAAGAACATCCGCTTCACCTACCACATCACGCCCCACACCCCGGCGTATGTGGTGACGGACGAGGTGCGCCTGCTGCAAATTCTGAGCAACCTGGTAGCCAACGCCATCAAGTTCACCAACGAGGGCACCGTGAGCATCGTGGTGAGCAGCGTGAGCACCGACGGCGAGCTGCACACCCTGCGCTTCGCGGTGCAGGACTCGGGCATCGGCATTTCGAGCGAAAACGCGGCCCGGCTGTTCACCAACTTCACCCAGCTCGACACCACGCCCAGCAAAGCCTACGGTGGCACGGGCCTGGGCCTGAGCATCAGCCGGCAGCTGGCCGAGTTGCTGGGCGGCGAAATCGGGGTGCTCTCCGACGAGGGCGAGGGCTCGGTGTTCTGGTTCACGATTGCCACCCGCGAGGCCCGGCTCGAAGACCTGCCCGCCGTGGTCCCCGTGCGCGACTCGGTGTTCAAGCCCTTCGATGACCCGCCCCGCGTGCTGCTCGTCGACGACAATGCCATCAACCAGAAAGTGGGCCAGCGCCTGCTCTCGCGCCTGGGCTGCGAGGTCGACGTGGCCGGCGGCGGCCCCGAGGCCATTGCCCTGGTGGCCCGCCTTGGCGTGGAGTACCACATGATTTTCATGGACATCCAGATGCCCGATATGGACGGCGTGGCGGCTACGGCCGAAATCCGCAAGCTGCTGGGCAACGATTGCCCGCCCGTGGTGGCCATGACGGCCTACTCGATGCAGGAGGATGCCGGCCGATTCATGCGCCAGGGCCTCGACGACTACGTGGGCAAGCCCGTGAAAAGCCGCCATCTATACGAAGTGCTGCATCGCTGGCTGCGTCCGCGCGGCCAGCGCTCTACCTCGGGAGCCAGCCTGGTAGCGGCCACGGCGGCCACCGTGCTCGCGCCGGCCACCGCCGCAGCTCCTGAAGCGGCCCCGGTGCCCTTTGCGCACATGCTTGCTCCGGCCGCCGCCCCGGTGGCCGAAGCCGCTACCGAGCCCGTACTCGACGAAAGCATTCTGCTCCAACTCATGGAGCTGGGCGGGGCCGAATTCACGACCGATTTGTACCAGGAATTTGAGCAGGAAGCCGGCGACCTGCTGCGCGATGCGGCCCCCTCGATGGCCAGCGGCGAGTTTCGCGAGCTGCTGCCCATGCTGCACCAGCTCAAGGGCACGGCGGCCACGCTGGGCGGCGTGGCCCTGGCCGCCCAGGCCCGCCACCTCGAACGCCAGTTCAAAGAAGGCCGCATGGCGGGCGGGGCCGAGGGCTTTCAACTTTTAGAACATTACTTTGCGCAGTTCGTCGCCGAGTATCCGGCGGCCGTGCAACGGGCCTCCGAAGCCGGTTAAGCCCGGCCGGCCGGCCGCGTTACTCGCACTTTACTAGTTCCTTCGCCCTACTTCTTCACTCCTTAAAACCCCACGCGCATGTCCACTGATACCCAAAAAACTATTCTGATTGCCGAAGACAGCTCAGTGATTCTCAACCTGACCCGGAAGATTCTGGAGCTGCAAAAGTATAAGATTGTGCTGGCCAAGAATGGCGGCGAAGTGCTTAAGCAGCTCGAAGCCAACCCCATCGACTGCGTGCTGATGGATATCAATATTCCGGTGAAGGACGGGATGCAGTGCACGCGCGAAATCCGTGCCCACGCCGACCCTAAAATCAACAAGCTGCCCATCATCGCCATCACCGGCAACGCCAACAACTACTCGATGGACCAGTTCCGCGAAGCCGGCGTAACCGACTACCTGCCCAAGCCGCTCGACTTCGATGCCCTGGTGCGCGTGGTGAAGCAGTACGTTGGGTAGTAAAATGAAGAATGAGGAATGAATAATGAAGAATTGACACGTGCTCAGTTCAGTCATTCTTCGTTCTTCATTCCTCATTCTTCATTAAAATGGTTGTAACGTTCTTAGGTACGGGCACCTCGTCGGGCGTGCCCATGATTGGGTGCACCTGCGCCGTGTGCCGCTCGCTCGACCACCGCGACCACCGCCTGCGCGTGTCGGTGCACGTGGCGGTGGCCGGGCGCAGCTTCGTGATTGACTCGGGGCCGGATTTCCGCCAGCAAATGCTGCGGGCGCGCATCACGCATCTCGATGCGCTGCTCTTCACCCACGAGCACAAGGACCACACCGCCGGCCTCGACGACATCCGGGCCTTTAATTTCCGGCAGCAGCAGGACATGCCGGTGTTTGGCGAGCCGCGTGTACTGCGCCAGCTCCAGCAGGAGTTTGCCTACATTTTTGCCGAGCATAAATACCCCGGTATTCCGCGCGTTACGCTGCACCCCATTGAACGCGACGACGAGCCCTTCGACGTGCTGGGCGTGCCCGTGTTGCCCCTGCGGGCCATGCACCACCAGCTGCCGGTGCTGGGCTTCCGCATCGGCAATTTTTGCTACCTGACCGATGCCAACCTGCTCGGCCCCGAAACCCGCGCCCAGCTGCGCGGAGCCGATGTTATCGTGCTCAATGCTCTGCGTCGCGAGCCGCACATCTCGCACTTCACCCTGGCCCAGGCCGTTGAGGTGCTGGAAGAAGCCGCGCCCAAACGGGCGTTTCTTACGCACATCAGCCACCAGCTGGGCCGCCATGCCGAAGTGGAGGCCGAGCTGCCGCCCTGGATTCGGCTGGCGTATGATGGGCTGAAGGTGGAGGTGGAGTATCAGCCTGAGCCAGCATAAGCTTCTGGTTCAAGCATGTAAATCAAGCCTTGTTGATATGAAAGTCATAAATCTAGCTGATAAATTCGCGCAGTTCTCCGACCACTGGCACCCGCACGTGGTGGCCGACCTGAACGACCAGCACGTGAAGCTGGCCAAGGTGCAGGGCGAATTTATCTGGCACAGCCACGAGGCTGAAGACGAGCTGTTTGTGGTGGTGAAGGGCCAGCTGCACATCGAGTTTCACGACCATACGGCCACCATCAAGCCCGGCGAAATACTAGTGGTTCCGCGCGGCGTGGAGCACCGCCCGTACGCCAGCGAGGAAACCTGGATTATGCTCGTGGAGCCCCAGGCCACGCGCCATACCGGCACGGTAGAGCACACCCTGACCCGGCACAACCTGCCTCGGATTTAGGCGCTTCCTGTGCACACCAACTACTACTTCCTGCGCCAGCTGGCCCCCGCCCTTACCGAGCAGTTGCGGGGCTACCGCGTGGCCACCTGTTTCACACAGGAGAAGGACGAGCTGGTGGTAGGGCTGACCAACGGCACGCAGGAATTCTGGCTGAAAGCCCAGCTGGGCGCTAATTTTCCGGCCCTGGCCCTGCCCGAAACCTTTCAGCGCGCCCGTGCCAACTCCGTCGACCTTTTTCCCGGCCTGCTGGGCGAACAGGTCGAAACCGTAGCCGCCTGGCCCCAGGACCGGGTGCTACAGGTAAATTTCCGTAGCGGCGCGCGCCTCGTGTTCAAGCTCTATGGCCCGCGCCCCAACGCTATTTTCCGCCCCGCCCCCGACGCCCCCGCCCAGCTCTTCCAACAAAAGCTGCTGGCCGATGCCGACCTGCGACTCCAGCCCGCCTCAGCCCCCACGCTACCGCCCGAACGTGCATCTGAACCGCCGGAAATCTCGTCCGAGCCGTTCGAATCCCCGCAATCCGTCAAATCCGTTAAATCTGCGGTCCAAAAATTACCGCCGCCCCTGGCCGACCTGCCGCTGCGCTATCTGCGCGCCCACGGCTACGACGAAGCCGCGCCCGAAGCCCGCCCGCGCCTCGTGAACCAGGTGCTGGCCCAGCTCGAAAAGCCCGCCCACTACTACCTCATTCAGCTCGACGGCCGCACCCGCCTGAGCCTGCTGCCGCTGGGGGAGGTGCTCGAAACCTTCGGCGGCTCCGACCCCGTGGCGGCCCTGCGCCGCTTCGTGCCGCTGGCCCTGGGCCGCCGCGCCCTCGAAACCGAAACCTACCAGCTGCGCCAGATGCTGACGCGGCAGGCCGACGAGGCCGGCACCGCGGCCGCCCACGCCCGCCGCCGTTTGCACGCGCTGGCCCACGAGGCCGGCTACCGCCACACCGCCGACCTGATTATGGCAAATCTGCACGCCATTCCGGCCGGGGCCACGGAGGTTGAAGTAGTAGATTTCTACACCAACCTGCCCCGGCTCCTCAAACTAAAGCGCACCGAAAAGCCGCAATCCACCGCCGAGAACCTCTACCGCAAAGGTAAAAACCAGCAGATTGAGGAGCGGGAGCTCACCGAGCGCATTGCCCGCCGCGAAGCCGAAGCCTTCAAGGCGCTGGAGCGGCTCGAAGAATTGGACACCCTGCCGGCCCTAGCCGAGCTGCGCGGCCTGCGCGCCTGGCGCAAGCAGCACGCCCTCGACCCGACCGCCAACGCCGCTACCAAAGTGCCCGGCGAGCTCCCCTTCAAGGTGTTCGAAGACCGGGGCTTTACCATCCTCGTGGGTCGCAGCGCCGAAAACAACGACCTGCTCACCCAGAAATACGCGCACAAGGACGACCTCTGGCTGCATGCCAAAGACGTGGCCGGCTCGCATGTCGTCATCCGCCACCGTGCAGGCCAAACCGTGCCCGAGCCGGTGATTGAGCACGCCGCCATGCTGGCCGGATGGTACTCGAAACGGCAAAACGATACGCTGTGTCCGGTCACGGTTACCCCCAAGAAGTTTGTGCGCAAGCCGCGCGGGGCGCGGCCGGGGCAGGTGGTAGTAGAGCGCGAGCGGGTAGTGCTGGTGAAGCCGAACAACCCGTTTGATAAGTAGGCTTTACTGCGTCGCGCCAGCACGGAAAATATTCTTGTCAGTTGCGTCGTGCCAGTCCCGGCCGCTGCCGCGACGCAGCAACGGCTGCATCCCACGAAAAAGCCCGCTGCAATTGCTTGCAGCGGGCTTTTATATTTTGCGTGCGCGCGGGGAGATTCGAACTCCCACACCCGAAGGCACCACCCCCTCAAGATGGCGTGTCTACCAGTTTCACCACGTGCGCAAAAGGCAACTCAAACCAGGATATTCGGCCGCAGCCGGCGTCGCTGAGGTAGCGAAGCGGGTGCAAAGATAGCCGGCGCAGTTGGGCCGTACAACCCGCCGGCCGGGTTTTTCACGCCGTCGTCATTATTCAGCATTGAACTTTGCCGGCCCGTACAACGGCCTTTGCGGCCTTCTTTCCTGACTATCACGCCTATTATCCGGTACCATGACCACTGCAACGAATTCGGCAAGTACCTCCTTTTTTGGCCGCCTGGCCGAAAGAATTACTAAATTTTCCGGTTCCACGGCCGCTTTTCTCGTGGCATTGGGCATTGTACTGGTGTGGGCCGTTACCGGGCCGTTGTTCCATTACTCCGAAACCTGGCAGCTGGTCATCAACACCGGCACCACCATTGTCACGTTTCTAATGGTTTTTCTTATTCAGCGGGCGCAAAACAAGGATTCGCTGGTGCTGCATCTCAAGCTCAACGAGCTGATTGCGGCCACCCAGGGGGCCAGCAACCGCCTCATCAACGCCCAGGATTTTTCGGAAGAAGAAATCAAAACCCTGCATGAGTTTTACAGTGCGCTGGTCGAGCTTGCAAAAAAAGACAACGAATTCGGCAAAATTCATTCGGTAGAAGAAGCTGAGGGCAACCACAACGACAAGCTGGCTGCTCGCACCGAATAACGGAGGCATTGCCAACGGCCCCGGCCTATAAAGCAAAAAGCAAAGGCCGCCGCAGTATCTGCGGCGGCCTTTGCTTTACAGAAGCAGGCTGAAACTACTTGGCGTGGGTGAGGGGAGAATCCACGACGTGCTCCGAGACGAACCACACTTGGAGCTCGTTGGTGCGCATGAGGTTGCTCACGATGAGGTCGTTGGTGCCGTCGTCGCCGGCATCATCGGCTTTTTTGGCGTAGTCGTGGCAGTTTTTGAGGATGCTCTGGTGGGCACTCAGCAGGCGCGACACCTGAATGGGCGCTTCCTCGCGGTCGCGCGGGATGCGGGGCAGGCTGGTCAGCTCGGCCACATCGGGGGCCATGGCCACGGCCACGCCACCCAGAATCTGGATGCGTTCGGCAATCATATCAACGAGGTTGGCCTGCTCTTCATAGTGCTTGTCGTAGAGCAGGTGCAGCTGGTAGAAAGTAGGCCCTACTACTTGCCAATGATGCTTTTTGTACATGTCGCGCAGCGTGATGGTGTCGGCCAGCATCTGGTTGAGCATCGTTACACTGCCGTGGCGCGTCTTTTCATCGAGGCCGATGGGCAGGCGCTGGCTCACGGTGCCGTAGCGCTGGGTGGGTGCGGGCGCGTGGTTTTGCTGGTTGAGGACGGGCTGAATATCAACGGATGGATTGCTGCCAGCGCCGTTGCCGGCAGTTTTTTTAGCTGCGGGGGCAGCAGGTTTTTTGGAAGAGGCGCTTTTGGGCGCGGCGGCTTTGGCTGAAGTTGCCATAGGGATGAAAAAGTGTGAAGTGAAAGAAGATAGCCGAATGAACTGGCGGCGAAAAATCCAGTTCTTGCGTACGTAAAGCACCCCGATGGGTTAAGTCGATACTCTTAAAAAATGCCTGATGAGCGAGCCCACCAGCCCTACCGAACTCCCCCAGGACCTGCACCCCGAGCACCACATGACCAGCTCGGCCATGCTCCAGGACATTGTGATTGGGCTCTCTGACGGCCTTACAGTTCCGTTTGCCCTGGCGGCCGGCCTGAGCGGCGCGGTGTCGTCGTCGGGCCTGGTGATTACGGCCGGGCTGGCCGAAATTGTGGCCGGCAGCATTGCCATGGGCCTGGGCGGCTACCTGGCCGGCCGCACCGAAGTGGAGCATTACGACTCCGAGCTGGCCCGCGAGCGCCGCGAGGTGCGCGAGGTGCCCGACATTGAGCGCGCCGAAGTAGACGAGCTACTCGCCGACATGGGCCTTTCGGACGAAACCCGCCGGTTGGCCGTGGCCGAGCTCACTGCCGATGCCGAGCAGTGGGTGAAGTTTATGATGAAATACGAGCTGGGCCTGGAAGAGCCCGACCCTAAACAGGCCCCTAAAAGCGCTGTCACCATTAGCGCGGCCTATGCGGTGGGCGGGCTGATTCCGCTCAGCGCCTACTTTTTTACTGCTACGCCGCAGCAGGGGCTGCTGTGGTCGGCGGTAATCACGCTGGTATGCTTGCTGGTGTTCGGTTATTTCAAAAGCCGGATGACGGGCCAGCCGCCCGTGGCCGGGGCCGTGAAAATGGCCGTAGTAGGCGCGCTGGCGGCAGCGGCGGCCTTCAGCATTGCCCGGCTGGTGAGCGGCGGGTAAGAAGCCAGGATGTATTGATTCACAATTCAGTTGAACCCCATGCTGAAGACCGTCATGCTGAGCTTGTCGGAATCAGCTTTACGATGGCGGTAGAGATGCTTTCACAATCCCAGACATAAAAAAACACCTGCCCTATGAAATTCAAGCTCCCTAAAACGCCCGCCGTTCTGGTCGAAGGCAAGTCCTTTCGTCTGGCCGACGTCGACCCGACCTCGGAAAAGCCCTTCGCCCATCATCCCAAAAACCGCGAAGATGCCACCCCACGGCTGCTGGAGTTGCAGCGGCGCATGTTTGAGCTACAGGAATTGCTTTATGCCGAGCACAAGCATGCCCTGCTGCTGGTGTTTCAGGCTATGGATACCGGCGGCAAAGACGGCGCCATTGGCAACCTGCTCACGGGCGTAAACCCCGCCGGCGTGACGGTGAGTGCCTTCAAAGCGCCCACGGCCGAAGAGTTGAGCCACGATTTTCTCTGGCGAATTCATGCCCAAACGCCCAAGCACGGGCACATCGGTGTGTTCAACCGCTCGCACTACGAAGACGTGCTCATAACCCGCGTCCACCAGTTTATCGACGACAAAACGGCCAAGCAGCGCTTCGAGGACATCAACAACTTCGAAAGCCTGCTCGTCAACAACGGCACACGCATTCTCAAGTTCTTCCTCTTTATCTCGAAGGAGGAGCAGGCCGAGCGCCTGCAGGCCCGCCTCGACGACCCCGCCAAAAACTGGAAATTCGACCCCAACG
>JALYUI010000441.1 GCA_030853845.1 Bacteroidota bacterium
CCCAGCGCAGGCCGTCTTCGAGCTTGTCGCCGCCCATCTTAAAAATGTCGCGGTAGCCCCGGGTGTGCAGCTGAATGTTGGGCACTTCCTCGCGCAACTCGGTGGCATTCACCAAAATACCCGATTCCTGGGCCTGGCGCATCACCTGGCGCAATTCCACGTGGCTCACGTCGGCCCGGAAGCGGTGGCCCAGCAGTTCGGGGTCGAGGGCCGGGCTCAGGAGCTGGCCCACCGGCCGTAGCTGGGCCGTGTCGCCGATGAGCAGCAGCTTGTTGCTGGTTTTCTCGAACACGAAGCCCATCAAATCATCGAGCAAGCCGTTTTCGCCGAAGGCTTTCTCGTCCGAAATCATCGAGGCTTCGTCCACAATGAACAGGGTTTGCTCGGTGCGGTTGGGCTGGCGCTGGAAGTTGAGGCGCTCGGAGGGCGCGCCGGAGGTCTGGCGGTAGATTTTTTTGTGGATGGTGCTGGCGGCCACGCCCGCGTAGCCGGCCATCACCTTGGCCGCGCGGCCGGTGGGAGCCATTAGGGTGTATTTGCGCTGCATTTTGTGCAGCCACTGCACCAGGGCACTCACCACGGTGGTTTTGCCGGTGCCCGCGTAACCGCGCAGCACAAACACCTTGCGCCCGGGTAGCTGGTCGCGCAGAAACGCATCGAGTTGCGTGAAGAGCAGGGCCTGGTCTTCGGTGGGCTCGTAGGGGAAGTAGTCGCGGACGGACGGGGTGCGGAGGGAGAGCATTAAATTGAGTTAGTCAGCATTCGGGTTACGCCAGTACCTGCCTTTTATAGTTCGGCCCAGTAAACGTGTTTGCTCCACAACCGAAATCCCTGGCGCAAGGTGCGGTGCAATACTTTCCGCTCCTGGCGTGACCAAACTGCCAAAGCCTGGTTGCGCCATATACCTGACGTCAGATATAACAAGTCGAAAACTCGATTACGAACCGGTCCTTTCGTATCGCCAGCAAAGCCTTTATTAATACCGCGGCTGAGGTCATTAAACATGTTCCAGGCACCTAAACAATCAGGGGGAGGGATTTTTTCTGGCTTATGCATCCACCTTTCCACTGCATCCAGATTAAGAAGCTGCGGCTGGTTCACTTCTAGTGGAAATCCTTGCTGCTGCGCCAGCTCTTCCACTTTTTGCGGAGACTTAATGGCTGGCGCTAAATTTCTTTCGTTCGCCCACAGATATTCTACCTCAGGTTTTTCTACCCAAAGCAGATAGCCATCCTGCTGATGAAGCCGAACTTGGGCGATATAATATTTTGTGCCTTCCACTTTTAGCTAGATTTTACACTGGCTCCACCACTGCCATCGTGGCACTGGCTTTGGCAATAAGCTTGTCGTCGCACCACACTTCGGCTTCGCAGAAATGCAGGCGGCGGCCGGCTTTCAGCACCCAGCCAATGGCCCGCAGCCGCTGCCCTACGCCGGGGTGCAGGTAAGACACCCGCAGGTCGGCCGTGACGAGGCCCACATCATCGGGCAGCAGGGTGACGCCCGCGAAACCGGCCACTAAATCAGCCATAGTTGCCACCAAGCCGCCGTGGGCGAAGCCGCGCTGCTGCTGGTGCTGCTGCTGTAACGCCAGCTCGGCCTCGACGCGGCCGGGCGCAATAACCGTGAGGTCGGCCCCGATGAGGTGCATGAAATGCTGGCGCTCCAGTTTGCGGCGGATGCGGGCCTGGAGTTCGGCCAACTCGGCGGCGGTGAGTTCAGAAGAAGTAGTAGCAGAAGAACTTTGGGAAGCGGAAGACACGGAATAACGAGTATTAAATTCGGAAGAAACAGCCTTGGGGCAGCAACCAATTCCTGGCCGCTGGGGAGGCGCCAGTTGCGGCATTGGTAACGCTTTTGAAGGCGAACCGCTGCTCCACCCACAGCCCCTACGGCCCGGGTGGGCGGGTAGCCCGACCCAAAGGTACTGGCCGGTCCGCGCGCCCATATCTTTCCGCCCCGATTCATGCCTGATTAAGCATGCAACACGCGGCAATATTTTAGTAGGTGGTGGCGGGTGCGCTGGGCCTGGGGCTGGCGGCGTGCAGCGGCTTCCGCGTGTTTGTTCCCCTGCTGGCAGTCAGCCTGACCGACCACAGGGCTCCTCCTCACGCCCGCAACGCACGCTGGGCATTCTGGTAGGCGGTGGCACGGCCGGGTTGGTCCAAACCGGAACGGCCTTGTTGCGCGGGGCTTCCACGGTCGCCACCGCCGGTCTGGGCAACCCCGTGCTGGCCACGGCCGAAAATACGGGCGCAGTTGGTAGTCTGGCCCTCATTCTGCTGCTGCCGCTGGTGGCGTCCGGGCTGGTGGTACTGCTAGTAGTGTTTATTTTGAGCCGACTGGGGCGCTGGCGGGCGCGGCGGCGGGCTTCACGGGCGCATCAGCTTGGGCGGTGTAGCCGGGGCTGCCAAAAAACGGCTAACTGAGCCGGATAACTACCGCTACGCAAGCTGTTTATAGTAGCTGGTTTCCAATTACTGGCTAGCCGATTTTGAGCCATTTTCCAAGTCAAAATTCAACCAGAACCGAAGGACGGCGCAAGTCAAACCAGAAACCACCAACGAGAAACTATTGATACATCTAGTGCAGAAGTAGCCTGCGTAACAGCAGTCCGATAAAACTTTGGGCTGCCGGGGCCGTTAGGAAGAGGCCATTTTTCGCTCCATAAGCCTTCCCAAATGTCTGATGCACTTGTCACTCCTTCTTTTAATCCGCTGCTTGAAGCCTACTCGGGCAAAGTGCGCGTACGCGTAGGTGGGCTGCTGCTGCGTAACGGGGCCTTGCTCTTGGCCGGCCACCGGGGCTTGCTGCCGGGCAAGGCGGCATTCTGGTCGCCGCCGGGTGGGGGCTGGCAGTTTGGCGAAAGCCTGAAGGAAGCAGTGGTGCGCGAGTTTCTGGAAGAAACCGGCCTGGTCGTGCGCGTGGGGCGCTTCCTGCACGTGCACGAATTCAACCAGAACCCCTTGCAGGCCCTTGAGCTATTTTTTGAAGTGCTGGCCGAAGACGAGGCCGCACTGCCCCGCCTGGGCCACGACCCCGAGCACGGCCCTGAAAACCAGCTGCTGACCGAGCTGGCCTGGCACACGCCCCGGCAGCTCCAGCAGCTGCCGCCCGCGCAGCTGCACCCGGTGCTCCGGCAGGTACTCAGCCCCGACGACATTTTTGTGCCGCAGCTGCAATTTGTAGGCTAAGCTCGCGGCTAATGCAGGTTTTGCCGGGCATTCGCGCGGTGGCAGTTGCGGGGTTCGGCAGGCGGGGCACTATCTTTAACCCCGGCCGTTCGGCCCCTGCCTACTTTCTGCTTCGTGCCTGCTTCCGCTACTTTCCCTGTTACTGCGCCTTCGGGGGTGCCGTCGGCGCTGCTCCAGCTGCGCGACGAAACCTTCGACCCCACCAACGCGGCGGCCTACAACCTGTACCTGCTGGCAGGCCCCGCGCGTCTCAACCTGGCCGTGGCCGATGTGGAGCGCAACAAGTTCGTGGCACTCGAAGAATACCAGCTTGGGGCGGGGGGCGTGCCGGCCCTCGCCACCCAGCACGATTTTCTGACCCTGCGCGGCTGGAATGCAGTGCGCCTGGCCATTACGGGCCGGGCCTTCACGCTGCTGCCCCGGCCGCTGTTTCGGGCCGGCGACGAGGCCACGGCCCTGTGCCTGCACCACACGCCCTCCCCCACCGAAACCATTCGCTACACCACCCATCCCGGGCTGGAGCTGGTGAACGTGTTTGCCGCCAGTGCCCCGCTGGCCGACTGGCTGGGGGCCACCTACGGCTCGGGCGGCCGCCTGCTGCACCATACCAGCGCCCTGTTGGCCGGGCTGGTTAATCAGCGCGGGGCCAGCAGCCTGCGCCGCCTCTACCTCAACCCCGGCCAGCAGGAGCTCACGCTGGTCGTTATGGGCCAGAGCCTCGAATATTGCAATGTGTTCCCCTGCTCCACCGCCGAAGACGTGGTGTACTACACCATTCTGGTGATGCAGGAGCTTGCCCTCGACCCCGACCAGGACGAAGTGACCGTGTGGGGCGACCTCACGCCCGACTCGGCCGTGTTTGCCCTGCTGCGCACCTACGTGCGCAACGTGCAGTTCGGCCCCCGCCCCGCCAACGTGCAGTATAGCTACCGCTTCAACGACGTATTCGAGTACCGCTACTTCGACCTGCTTAGTCTGCACTTCGCGTAAGGCTGTATCGCTGAAACCAAGCCGCAACCCGCAGCGCATTGGCTTAAGCGCAGCTGTTCATTCTAAATTGCTCATCGATAATTGCTACCCATGTCTCGTATTGCGCTTTTCCCCGGCTCGTTCGACCCCTTCACCACGGGGCACCTCGACATTGTGCGACGGGGGCTTGGCCTGTTTGATGAGATTATTGTTGCCCTGGGCATCAACAGCGCCAAGCAGCGCTACCTGCCCGCCGAGCAGATGCAAGCCTTGATTGCCGGTCTGTTTCGGGACGAGCCACGGGTGTCGGTGCAGCTTTACCAGGGGCTGACGGCCGAATTTGCCCGCACTAGCGGCGCGCGCTATTTGCTGCGCGGCCTGCGTACCAGCCCCGATTTCGAGTACGAGAAACCCATCGCCTACGGCAACCAGCACGTATTTGCCGAGCTGGAAACAGTGTTTCTGCTCACTTCGCCTACCCTTGGGGCCATCAGCAGCACCATTATTCGCGACCTGCACCGTTTTGGGGCCGATGTGTCGGCTTTCGTACCGTTTCCGCTGCCGACCCGGCAAGACTAGTGGCGCAGCTCTCCTGCTAAAGCCGGTCCAGATGGGCCGGAACCACGCGCAGGCCCTGGAGCGCCGTGGCATTACGCAGCTCAAATACAGGCACCAGCAGGTAGCTGGCCGCAGCAGGCACAAGGTGGCCCCGCTGCATCAGCAGGTCTTCGTTGTGGCCCAGCAGCAGCACGTCGTTCAGCCGGCGGGTTCGGGCGTTGTACGACACCACAAATTCCTGCCCCCGGTAGCGAAAGTAAGTTGAGGAATCAATCGAGGACTGAATCTGATTTAATGCCACTACCGAGGGGTCGATGAAGGTAGCCGGCACGCGGCCGGGCCGGCCCAGCCGGGTCGGGAGCTCATCAACCGTGAGCGTCAGCAGGAAAGGAACATCCACCACGGGCTGCACCGCGCGTTTTTGGGCCGGGGATGTCGTCAGCTTTTCTAGCGAAGGCTCATGCGCCGGCTCGCTGGTGTGTGAACAAGCCAGCAGCACAACGCCCGCCACGCCCGCACCGAGTAGCAGCAAAAAAATCCGGTTCAGTCCCATTCCCCCGAAGATACAGCGGCCAGCTACTTCCCGGATGAAGGAGCCTTAGCTTCCTTGGCCGGCTTGCCAGCCAGCTCGCTCAGGTAGTGGCGCACCACCAGGGCAATCGAAGCGTAAGAGTCTTCGAGCTTGGCCAGGGCCTCCTGGGGCGACATCCAGCGCACTTCCTCGATGTACTCCTCGGTTTGCGGCTTCATCAGGCTGTCGTCGAGGCACTTCATCAGATACCAGCTGGTCTTCTTCAGCATCTTATTGCCTTTGTAAGCGTAGCTGTGCCAGGTGCTGGGCAGCTCTTCACCGAGCTCCAGCTTGATGTTGGTTTCTTCTTCTACCTCGCGCAGGGCCCCGGCGGCCTGGTCTTCCTCACTCTTGAGCTTGCCCTTGGGCAGGTCCCATTTGCCGAGGCGGTAAATCATCAGCACCTGGTCGCCCTTCACCACTAGTCCGCCGCCGGCCTTGGCAATCTTGAACTGGTCTTTGAGGTGCAGGGTAATGAATTTCTTCTTTTTCACCAGCATGGTGAGCGACTTGAGCTTTTTCAGCTTCTTCACTTCCATCAGGCGCAGCAGGCGGTCGACGAACAGGGGGCCGGCGTCGCGCACCAGCACGTCGCCCACCAGGTCCTTCGATGTGAAATCATCATCCGGGTCCAGAATCAGGTCGAACTTGTGCTTGTATACTTTGTCGCTGAGTTTTTTAATGACCAGCGGAATGTCGTTGATGAAAATGTTCATCGGAAGGGGCGGCTTGTAAAAAAGACGACGGGGAAGCAGGGGCTGCCGAGGTCCGGAGAAAAATGAGATTGGCGGAAAGGCAGCGGCCGCAAGATACGGGGCCGGACCGATTTCGCGGCCCGCCCCATCTTTGCAACATGACGCGAATTGGCCTGCTTTCCGACACCCACGGGTATTTCGACGAACGAATCGCGCATCATCTGCGCGGCTGCGACGAAATCTGGCACGCCGGCGACTTCGGCAATGCCCACGTGGTGGACGAATTGCAGGCCCTCGCGCCGCAGTTTCGGGGCGTGTACGGCAATATCGATGGCTCGGACGTGCGCCGCACTCAACCGCTGGTGCAAGACTTTACCGTTGAGGGCCTGCGCGTGCTCATTACCCACATTGGCGGCTACCCCGGGCACTACGCGCCGCCCGCCCGCCCCTTGCTCGATGCCGCGCGCCCCAGCCTGTTCGTGACCGGCCACTCCCACATTCTGCGCGTGATGCCCGACCCGCGCCGCCAGCTGCTGCACCTGAACCCCGGCGCAGCCGGCCGCCACGGCTTCCACCAGGTGCGCACGCTGCTGCGCTTCGGCATCGAGGCCGGCAAAGTAGTCGATTTGCAGGCCGTGGAGCTGGGCAAGCGGGCGGGGTAAGGGCACTGTCATTGCGAGAGGAGCGTAGCGAAACGCGGCACCCGAAGGACAGCGTAGCTCATCCTTCCTCTCGATACGACCACCCTTGAGAAGTAACGAAGCTTTGATAAAACGCTATTGACCCTAGCAAACAAGCCCCGCAACCTGTGCAACAGGAAACGGGGCTTGTTGAAATATTTAGCTGCCGGCCAGGACCGATAGCTGCTTAATTACAGTGCGATTTCAGGCTTGGGGTGCTCACCTTCCTGACCATCAGCATTCACCGGCTTGGTCACGGCATCGGCGGGGTCGAAAGCTTCGGCGTTGTCGGCCTTTTCGTCGGTGCCGGCTACGGCTTCTTTCACGGCGTCCACGGCGTCAGCCACTACTTCCTTGGCTTTTTCCACCACGTCGCTGTGGGCCACGCTGGCGGCTACCTCTTTCACTTTATCCACCGCCTTGGCAGCGGCATCTTTCACGGCGGCCACGGTACCAGCTTCTGCGGTGGGGGCCGCTTCAGAAGTTTCCTCAGCCGTTTTCTTAGCGGGAGCCTTTTTGGCAGTTGCTTCGGCAGCGGGAGCGGCCGTGGTAAAGCGCGACTTCAGCTCTTCCAGGTCTACGTTTTTCAGGACGGGCGTGCGGAGCAGCTCCTTGATGATGTGCTGCTTGTTATTGGCACGGGCAATGTTTTTGCGGTGCTTGCGCTTGAGGCGGGTAACGGACATGGTGCCGGAATGGTTAAAGTCAGGGGGCTTACGAAACGGAGGGCAAAAGTAAGGCTTACTTCCCGAAAGTACAAGCCCATGAGGCATTTTGCTGAAAGACTGCGGATTTACCGCCGAATTGAGCGGCCCGGCAGCAGGCGCTACTTTTGCCCGGGCTACGGCTTGGCCGGCTCACCCGGGCACCTGCCCCGAACCCAACCCTTTGCGGCATTCGGGCCTTTACTGCACTCGGGGCCGGCGTTTCTTTTGCCACCTGAATATTTTTTTATCATCTGATTTCAATGTCACTCCCAGCCCCTGCCCTACCCCTTATCGACCTGCGTTCCGACACCGTGACGCGCCCGACCTCCGCCATGCTGGCCGCCATGTGGGCCGCCCCGGTGGGCGACGATGTGTACGAAGAAGACCCCACCGTGCGACGCCTCGAACAAGCCGCCGCCGCCAGCTTCGGCATGGAGGCCGGCCTGTTCTGCCCCTCGGGCACCATGACCAACCAGATTGCCATCAAAGCCCACACCGAGCCGCTGAGCGAGGTCATCTGCGAGCAGACGGCTCACGTGTACCTCTGGGAAGTAGGCGGCATCGCCTTCCACTCGGGGGCTTCGGTGGCGCTGCTGCCCGGCGACCGGGGCCGCCTCACGGCCGCGCAGGTGGAAGCCGCCATCCGGCCCGAAAACGTGCATTACCCCACTACCCGCCTGGTTTGCCTCGAAAACACCCACAACCGCGGCGGCGGCAGCTGCTATGCACTGGCCGACCTGCAGGCCATCAGCGAGGTATCGCAAAAGTACGGCCTGGCCCGACACCTCGACGGGGCGCGCATCTTCAATGCGCTGGTGGCCACCGGGCAGCGCAGCGAAGATTACGGCCCGCTGTTCGACTCGATTTCGGTATGCCTGAGCAAGGGCCTGGGCGCGCCGGTGGGCTCGGTACTACTGGGCTCGGCGGCCTTTATTCAAAAGTGCAAGCGCATTCGCAAAGTGATGGGCGGGGGCTGGCGGCAGGCCGGCTACCTGGCCGCCGCCGGCCTCTACGCCCTCGAAAACAACGTAGCCCGCCTGGCCGATGACCACCGCCGCGCCGCTCGCCTGGCCGAGGTGCTGCGCGAGCAGCCCTACGTGGCCGAAGTACTGAACCCCGAAACCAACCTCGTCATTTTCCGCCTGCACGACTCGCAGCCCGCCGCCGCGTTTCTGGCGATGCTGGAGCAGCAGGGCATCCGCGCCAGCAGCTTCGGCCCGCAGTGGATTCGCTTCGTAACCCACCTCGATGTGGACGATGCTATGGTGGCCCGTATCGAGGCGGCGCTGGCGGAGATTTGGGGAAGGCAAGAATAGAAAAAAATGTTATGCTTCACTGCTCTCCCCATGACGTTTTTTACCTACCTGTGCCCATAAGTATCAACTCCTGCCTACCCCCAACTTAGCTACGCCCATTACGCTCCTACCCTATTTTTCGAACAAGCACGAATGGATTTATACAACGCCCTGGCCCTGTTGCTCGTCACTGCTGCTGCATTCGCTTATGTAAATATTCGCTTTCTAAAAATGCCGCCCGCCATTGGCCTTATGGTGCTCGGGCTGGTAGCCTCGCTGGCCTTGGTGGGTTTGGCCAAGTTCAACGTGCGGCCCATTCTGGAGTTCGCTAATTTGATTAACAAGCTCGACTTCAGCACCATTGTGATGCAGGTGATGCTGGGGTTTCTGCTGTTCGCGGGGGCCATTCACGTTGATGCCCGGCACTTGGGAGAGCTGCGCTGGCCGGTGGGCGTGCTGGCCCTGATAGGCACGCCGTTGAGCACAGCTATTGTGGCGGGGGCCATGTATTGGTTGCTACCGATGCTGGGCATACCCACGCCGTTTATCTACTGCCTGCTTTTCGGCACGCTGATTTCGCCCACCGACCCCGTAGCCGTGCTCAGCATTCTCACCAAAGCCAACATTACCAAAGAGCTGGAAATTAAAATTGTGGGCGAGTCATTGTTCAACGATGGCGTGGGCGTGGTGTTGTTTGTGGTAACGCTGGAAATTGCCCTGCTGGGTCCGGCCGACGTAACCATTGGACACGCGTTGAGCATTTTCCTGCGCGAAACCTTTGGTGGCCTGCTGCTGGGCACCACGCTGGGGCTGGGCACGTCCTGGCTGCTACGTACCATCGACAACTACCAGGTGGAGGTGCTCATTACCCTGGCCGTGGTGGCCGGGGGCACGGCCCTGGCTACCCTGCTGCACACGTCGGGGCCGCTGGCCATGGTAATGGCGGGCCTGCTGGTGGGGCATTTCAGCCGCCGGGGCCTGGTGATGTCGGATGAGTCGCAGGACTACGTAGACAAGTTTTGGGAGCTGATTGACGAAGTACTCAACGCCCTGCTGTTCGTGCTGATGGGGCTGGAAATACTGGTCTTACACATTTCACGCACTATTCTGCTGGCCGGCGTGGTGGCGGTGGTGGTAGTGCTGGTGGCGCGCCTGGTAGCGGTAGCGGTGCCGCTGGGCCTGTTGCGCGTGGCCAGCACGTTCCGGATGTCGCGCCGGGGTATTGCGGTGCTGTCGTGGGGCGGGCTGCGCGGCGGCCTGGCCGTGGCACTGGCCCTGAGCCTGCCGTCGAAAATGCCCCGCGAGCTACTGGTGGGTATTACCTACGTGGTAGTGGTGTTTTCCATCATCGGCCAGGGGCTTACCATCGGCCCGCTGGTGCGCTGGCTGGGCATGGGCGTAGTGCCCAAAGCCGAGCCGGAGCCGGCCGCCATGCGTTAACCAACCCTTCCCGAGTTTCACTTTTGCTTATGCCCAACCAAGCTGCCCTCGCCCACCTCTCGGCCGCCGACCCGGTTCTGGCGGCCCTCATTGCCAACGGCCGCGCCATCGAGCCCCGCCCGCACGAAGACCTGTACCTGGCGCTGTTGCGCGCCATCGTGAGCCAGCAGATTTCGACCAAAGCAGCAGCAGCCATCTGGAAACGCTTTCAGGCCCTGTTTCCGCCCGAGGGCTACCCCGAGCCGCGCGAAGTACTGGCCCTGAGCGAAGACGAGCTGCGCGCCGCCGGCCTCTCCCGCCAGAAAGCCGGCTACCTCAAAGCCATTGCCGAATACAATGAGCGCGGCCTGCTCGACTACGAGCACCTGTCGCAACTTTCCGAAGATGCCTTTACCCAGCACCTTACCGCCATCAGAGGCGTGGGCCGCTGGACGGCCCAGATGCTCCAGATGTTCGCCCTCGACCAGCCCGACGTTTTCGCCGAAGGCGACCTGGGCGTGCAGAACGCCATGCGCCGGCACTACGACCTGGAAGAAACCGGCCGCGCCCTGCAAAAGCGCATGACAGCTATTGCCGAAGCCTGGCGGCCCTTCCGCTCGCTGGCCTGCAAATACCTGTGGCAGAGCCTGGATAATGCACCGGGATAGAACGTTGGACAACGCTATGGAGTAGAACGTTATGCCTCACTGCTTGCAGCATAACCTACCAGTTGTGCACCTACCTCATTCTCCCCGTCACCCCTTTCGCACCCAGTTCAAACCGTTCTTCCTGCAAAAATAAGTCGCCCTGCTGGCGCAGGATAGCCAGGTTATTCACCTCAATTTTCAGGTTGTAGGTTTCCTGGTTGAGAAAGCGTAGCACCGGCCCAAGCAATTCAGGCGTGGTATCGTGCAGGGCCAGCGAAATGTGGGGCAGCCAGCAGTCGGGGCCGCTGAACTTGTCGGTGCGCAGGCATAGCGGCGCGGTAGCCGCGATGATGCGCCGGTGCAGGGCATTGAGGGCATCGGAACGCAACACTGGGATATAGATAACCGGCCGCGCGCCCGGAAATACGCCCAGCCCGGTGGTAAAGGCTGAAAATGGCTCGGTGGCGGCAGCCACATCGGCCAGCACTCCATTCAGAGCCGAGAGTTTCTGCACGCCGGCCAGTTGGTAGGTCAGGTGCGGGTCGGGAGTGGCCTGCACGTCGTCGATGCCAAACTTATCTTCCAGCCGCTCGATGATGCGATTAATTCGCGCGGCATGAGTGGGACTAAGTAGCGTCGTAATGGCGAGCATGCGGCAAGGGATGGTGAGAAAATGGCGACGGCTGGCTTCGCCTGCGCTGCTTACGGACAAGCCAAGCTAGAGATGCGTTGGCCCGGCCGCAGCTCAGCGCTATTTCATCATGCGCGCGTTGAACGCCGCGCTTTGCCCGCGCGGAATACTGAGCGACTCGAATGCCTCGCCCCGAATAATTTTGGCGAGCTGCACCAGCTGCCCGACGTGCATGGCATAATGCGCCACCTGCCGCTGCAAGGCCAGCAGCACGGTGTGGGCCTCGCCGCGAATGGTGACGGTGTGCAGCAAGTCGGCCGGCTGCAAATTGGCCAGCAGGTCGAACAGAATCTGCCAGGCCGCGTGCCAGGAGGCTTGCAGGGCCGGCACGGCTTCGGCAGTGCTTGGCTCGTCGAACTCGGCTTCGCGGTGGCGGGTGGGCTTTTCGCCGTCGGTGGTGAGAAAATCGGTGAAGCGGGAGCGCAGGTTGCCCACTACATGCTGCACAATCACGGACGCCGAATTGCTGCCGGGCGCGGGCCGGTACAGCCACTCGGCGGGCTCAAGCTGGGCCAGGGCGCGGTCGGCCAGGGTTTTGTATTGCTGAAATGTGTGGCGGAACGAGGCCAGCAGGGCCTCGCCCACGGCGGCCGAATCGGAAGTTGCTTGCATGGGGCGAAATGTCCGCAGAAAAATCTGTTTTTCCGGATTAACGACGAGTTAATTTTTGGCCCGGATTTACCAGCCGCCGCCGCCGTCTGGCCGGCGTACTTCCCTGGCGCAAACGGGGCTGCACGAGTGTGCGACGGGTTTTCGCCAGGTGGCACCCCCTTTTTATGACTGCATTTCGCGTATTCGGACCCAGCCAGACGCAGTGCTTTTTATGGCCAGCCGTTCTGGAATTCAGCCGCCGCCAATATATTAGCCTCAACTAATACCCGGCTGATAGAGTAACTGAAGCGGCACGCTGCCCCTGTGCGGGCCATTTAAGGCCGCTTTAATTATCACATTCGCCGAACTTTCCCTTCGACAACACTTTCAAAAACAAGCTTATCATGAAAAAAATCGGCATTCTCTTCGGCCAGGAAAACACCTTTCCCCAGGCTTTCGTCGACCGCGTTAATGAAAAGGCTCCGGCCGATATCCGCGCCGAGTTTGTCCACATCAACCAAGTCGAGCAGCACGTTGCCACCGACTATGCCGTCATCATCGACCGCATTTCGCAGGACGTGCCCTTCTACCGCGCCTACCTCAAAAATGCCGCCCTGATGGGCACGGCCGTGATAAACAACCCCTTCTGGTGGTCGGCCGACGAGAAGTTTTTCAACAATGCGCTGGCTGTGCGCCTAGGGGTGCCGGTGCCCAAAACCCTGCTCCTGCCCAGCAAAGCCCGCCCCGACGACACCTCCGAGCGCAGCTTCCGCAACCTCGATATGATGGACTGGGAGGCGGCTTTCGCTCACATCGGCTTCCCGGCCTACATGAAGCCCCACTCGGGCGGCGGCTGGAAAAGCGTGTACAAGCTGCACGGCCCCGACGACTTTTTCCGCGCTTACGACGAAACCAACCAGCTGGTGATGCTTTTCCAGGAATCGGTGGATTTTACCGACTACTTCCGCTGCTACTGCATCGGGGGTAAGGAAGTCCTCATCATGCCCTACGAGCCGCGCAATGAGCCCCATCTGCGCTACGCCACCGAGATGCATACGACGGGCGACGCCGGCAAAAAGCTGATGGCCACCATGAAAGACTACGTGCTGAAACTCAACAAGGGCCTCGGCTATGACTTCAACACCGTGGAATTTGCCGTGCGCGACGGGATTCCGCTGGCCATTGACTTCGGCAACCCCGCCCCCGATGCCGACGTGCACTCGGTCGGCCAGCAGAATTTCGAATGGGTAGTGGAGGCCGCTGCCAACATGGCCATTGCCCGCGCCAAAGCCCAAAAGCCCGGCCAGGACAACCTCACCTGGGGCACCTTCGTGCAACCCGCCGCCGTGAAAGCTGCCGCCCGACCCACCGCGCCGAAAGCAGCGGCCGCTACTAAAGCTGCCACCGCCAAAACGCCGGCTGCCAAGAAGCCCGCCGCGCCTAAAAAACCAGCCAAAGGGGCCGAATAAGCCTATTTTCAATCCGCGAAGTGAGCAGATACGTCCGGCTTGCCGGCTTACAAAGTGAGCCGGGAAGTTTGGTATCAATGCGCCGCCAGCGCTGCTTTTTATTTTAAAAACGTCCTTCCTCCTTAACCTCCGCCGCGCATGAAGCTTCCCAAATTTACCCTCGGCATCGAGGAAGAGTTTCAGACCATTGACCCCGAAACGCGGGAGTTGCGCTCGCACCTCTCGCAGATTGTGGAGGGCGGCCAGATGACCCTGCAAGAGCAGGTGAAGGCCGAAATGCACCAGGCCGTGGTGGAAGTGGGCACCACCATTTGCAACAACATCGATGAAGGCCGTGAGCAGGTGCTGATGCTGCGCCGCCACGTAATGGAGCTGGCCGATAAGCAGGGCCTGAAAATCGGAGCGGCCGGCACCCACCCCTTCTCGCGCTGGCAGGACCAGCCCATCACGCCCGACGTGCGCTATGACAAGATTGTGGAGGAGTTGCAGGAGGCCGCCCGTTCCAACCTGGTTTTCGGCATGCACGTGCACATCGGCATCGAAAACCGCGAGCAGGGCGTGTATATGATGAATACGCTGCGCTATTTCCTGCCCCACCTGTTCGCGCTAAGCACCAACTCACCGTTTTGGGAGGGGCGCGAAACGGGATATAAATCGTTTCGGACCAAGGTATTCGAACGGTTTCCGCGCACTGGCATTCCGGGCTTCTACCACAGTGCCAGCGACTACGACGAGTTTATTGCCCTGCTCATCAAAACCGGCTGCATCGACAACGGCAAGAAAATCTGGTGGGATTTGCGCCTGCACCCCTTTTTCGACACCATCGAGTACCGCATCTGCGACATGATGCTGCGGGCCGACGAAACCATCTGCGTGGCGGCCATTATGCAGGCGCTGGTAGCGAAAATCTACAAGCTGAAAACCCAGAACCTGAGCTTTCGCATTTACCGCAGCGCACTCGTGAAGGAAAATAAGTGGCGCGCCGCCCGCTACGGCCTCGACGGAATGATGATTGATTTCGGCATTCAGCAGGAGGTGCCCACCCGCCAGCTCATCATGGAATTACTCGATTTTATCGACGACGTAGTTGACGAGCTCGGCAGCCGCCACGAGGTGGAGTACGTGCTGAAAATGCTGGAGATGGGCACCGGGGCCGACCGCCAACTGAAGGTATTCCGGGAAACCGGCGACCTGCACAAGGTAGTCGACTTCATCCTGCAGGAAACCACTTTCGGCCTGTAAGACTGGCCTTTTTGCCGTAACTTTGGCATCATACTGCTCCGGACTTCGAGTTCAGAAGCCGTTTTTCAGGTTAGCCGGGGCGGACTTTTTCGCCCGCCCGGCCCCCTATCTAGAAGCCCAAGAATACGATGGATAAGATGCGCATTGCAATATTGGATATGTATAATAACGCGGCCAACGAAGGCATGCGCTGCATCCGGCAGCTGCTGGCGCGTGGGGCCGACCAAATGGGCGTGGAGTTCCAGGTCGACACCTTCAATGTGCGGGCCGAAAACCAGCTGCCAGGGCTCGACTACGATGCCTACATTTCATCGGGCGGCCCCGGTAGCCCCCTCTCCACCGACGAGCCCTGGGAGGCCCGCTACTTCACCTTTATCGATGCCCTGCTGCTGCACAACCGTACGCAGACGGTTAAAAAGCACCTGCTCCTGATTTGCCATTCTTTCCAGCTGGTGAGCCGCCACCTCGGCGTGGGCGAGCTGAGCATGCGCAAGTCGACCTCGTTCGGGGTGCTGCCGGTGCACCTCACCCCTGCCGGCCGGGCCGAGCCGGTATTTGCCGGCCTGCCCGAGCCGTTCTACGCCGTCGATTCGCGCGACTACCAGCTCACCGGCCTTCACCCCGAACGGCTGGCCGAGTTGGGCGGTACCGTGCTGTGCCTGGAGAAAAAACGGCCGCACATCCCGCTGGCCCGCGCTATTATGGCCATTCGGTTCACGCCGGAGGTCATCGGTACGCAGTTTCATCCCGAGGCCGATGGCGAAGGCATGCTGCGCTACATGCTGACCGATGAGCGTAAGCAGCAGGTTATTGGCACCTACGGCGAGGCCAAGTACCACGAAATGGTGCGCCTGCTGGCCGACCCCACTACTATCGAACAAACCGAAAATATCGTACTGCCCACGTTTTTGCGGCGCGCGCTGGGCGAGTTGCTGCCCGTGGCCGCCTGATTTCTGCTGTTTCTTACGCCTCCTGGCCTTTCCTGCCGCTTATGATTCCGGAACTGCGCCGCCGCTACAACGCCGCTTTTAGCCCCGCTCGTTACCAGGAAATGTTGGCCGACATCGACCGGCAGTTGCCCGGGCAGCTCGATTTCCGGGTTGCCGAGTCGCCGGTATTCGTGCCGGCCGGGCTGCGCGACAAGCTGCGGGCCGCCGGCGAAAGCATTGTTGACGTGATTGCGCGGCCCGATTTCCCGGCCCGCACCGAGGCCGCCATCCCCCCGCAGCAGCGCGTGCTGGGCGACGAAGGCCGACCTGAATTCCTGACTTTCGACTTTGCCGTGTGCCGCGATGCCCACGGCGAGTTGGAGCCCCAGCTGATTGAGATGCAGGGCTTTCCGTCGCTCTACGCCTTCCAGGCTTGGCTGCCGGGCGAGTTCAGTAGCTTCTTTCCCCTGCCCGACTCCGTTTCGTCCTTCCTCGACACCACTAATTTCGAGAGCTACCGCGAGGAGATGCGCCGCTTCCTGCTGGCCGACGAGCCGGCCGAAAACGTGGTGCTGCTGGAGCTATTTCCGGAGCGCCAGAAAACCCGCGTCGACTTCGCCCTCACCCGCCAGCTCTGGGGCATCGAGCCTGTGTGCCTTACCAAAGTGCGCAAGCGCGGCCGCGAGCTCTTCTATGAAAAAGATGGGCGGCTGGTGCGCATCAAGCGCATCTACAACCGCATTATTTTCGATGAGCTGGCCCGCTACCCCGACCTCGAAACCGAGTTCCACCTCACCGACCCCGACGTGGACGTGACCTGGATAGGCCACCCCAACTGGTTTTTTCGCGTGAGCAAGTTCACCCTGCCGCTGTTGAGCGGCCCTTTTGTGCCGCCCAGCTACTACCTGCACGAGCTGGCCGAATACCCCACCGACCTCGAAAACTACGTCCTGAAGCCGCTGTACTCCTTCGCCGGAGCCGGCGTGCGCCTGCACATCACGGCCGCCGACCTCGATACCCTGCCCGACAAGCAGCACTACCTTTTGCAGCGCAAAGTGCAGTACGAGCCCGTGGTACAGTCGCCCGACGGGTTGGTAAAATGCGAAATCCGCCTGCTCTACATCTGGCCCGCCGATGCTGCGCGCCCCCGCTTACTCACTGGCCTCGCCCGCCTGAGCCGGGGCGAAATGATTGGCGTCGATTTCAACAAGGACAAGGACTGGGTAGGCGGCACCACGCCGCTGTTTGAGCGGTAAATTGGAAGCTTGTAACGCCCGGCGGCGGTCGCGCGTAAAGCCCGGCAACCGTTTCAATTGTTACACTACTCATGTCCGACCTCACCGAAAAAGGCCTCAAGCTTTCTAAAAACGTCCTCTTCAACGTATTTATTGGCCGCGCTACCAAGCTGCTGGGTACACCCTTCAAGGTGGTGGCCGTGCTGAACGAAACGGCCGACAAGCTGGCCGGCAAAGACAGCAAGGACAACAAGTTCAAGCAGCTTTTCGAAGTAGCCCTCACGCTGGTGCGCCTGGTGCGCCACTACATCAGCGGCGACTACCGCGACGTGGCAAACGGCACCATCATTTCGGGTCTGGCCGTGCTGCTATACGTGCTTTCGCCCATCGATTTGGTCCCCGATTTTATCCCCGTGCTCGGCTTTCTCGACGACCTCAGCCTGGTGAGCTGGTGGGTGAGTAAGTTTCAGAACGAAATCGTGAAGTTTCGCACCTGGGAAGCCAGCCGCCACGCCACCCTCAGTGCGACAGCAGCTCCCGACGATGCCGCCCAGCCCGCCACCGGCGATGCCCTGCAACCCAGCGTAGCCGAGTTAGGACATTCCTAACGCTAGCCGGCTTATGCCGATATTTGCCGCCCCGCCCGGTTGTGAAGCCAGCGGGGCGGCTTATTTTTTTATGGCGGAGAAATACGACGTATGCCGTTGTGTCCCGCCTCCGTTTTTTTTCTGGTGACACCGCCGAACTCTCGCCTTTTGCCCCGATTTGTCGTCATGTCCACGTTTGTCGTTTCAATGCAGTTGCCCGAGTCTTTCGACGCAGACTTTATGGCGCTCATTCCCCGCCACCGGGCCTTTGTCAACCAGATGTTGAATGAGAAGGTAATCGAAACCTATGCCATCAGCAGCGACCGCCGCCGCGGCTGGGTCACCATCAACGGCGACGACGAAGCGGCCGTGCGCGGTGTGGTCGAACAATTTCCGCTATTCTCCTACCTGCATGGCGTGGAAATTGATGAGCTATTCATTTTCGATACCGTCGCCTCACGCTTCCCGCACATCAGCCTGAACTAATCCGGCCGACTCTGCACCGACATCCCTTTTCGAAATTCTGATTTTCTATGGTTGCGATATCCGCTACAACCCGCTACTTCCATCCGGTCCTGTGCCGAATTGCCTACCTGGCCCCGGCCACCCTGCTGCTGGCCGCCGCGCCGGCCGCTGCCCCTATAACCACCGAGCAGCTCACCAGCCGCATGGGCACCGCTATCGAAGGCCTGAAGTATTTGCGCTGCACTGTGAAGGCCCAGGAGCGCATCGAGGGCAGCATTCACCAGGCCCGCAGCATCATGAAAATCGGTTACAAGCCGCTACGCATCTACATTAAAAACCAGAAGGGCGTGGAAGTGCTGTGGGTGGCCGGCCAGAACAACGGTGATGCCTGGGTGAACCCGGCCGCCTTCCCCTACGTCACCCTCAACCTCGACCCTAACGCCAAGCTCATGCGCAGCAACCAGCATCACACGGTGCTGCAAGCCGGCTTCGGCACCATCTCCGACCTGCTGGAAACCACCGGCCTGCGGCAGGATTTATCGTTCAGCCGCTCGTTCAAATACGTGGGTGACAGCACGGTGATGGGCAAAACCAACCATGTGCTGCGCTCCGACTACCCACAGTTTCGCTACGTGAGCTACAAGGCCGGCCGCAACGAAACTATTGGCTCGGTGGCCGAGCGCTTCGGCTGCGGCGAGTACCGCATTATCGAGCGCAACAATCTCACCATCGGCGATAAAATACCCGAGGGCAAAATGCTCCAGGTGCCCAACGCCTACGGCCGCCGCACCATCGTCTGCGTCGACCCGAAAACTTATTTACCCACCGTGGTGCAGGTGAACGACGACAAGGGCCTGTTCGAGAAGTTTGATTTCTCCGACGTGGTGCCCAACCAACCCATCCCGGCCGAGGAGTTCAGCAAAGACAACAAGGGCTACCATTTCTAGACCACAGATTGAACGGATTTTAACGGATTTAACAGATTTTTTG